>NZ_JBFODN010000067.1:0-21130 GCF_040908345.1 Aeromonas sp. R3-1 | reverse complement strand
GGAGCGGAGTTATCCCCGCAGTGTGAAGGCAAGACCACAAAAGTATGCGGTGAAAAAAGCCAATAAAAACAATGCCAGTCAGGCTTAACTGACTGACATTATGCACAAGCACCCCTTCATTTTTCGTCAACTGTTCCAGCGGTAAGGCGGGGTTAAGTGATTGAACGTATGAAAAAAGGCTCCAGAAGCCAGCCATGATGGCTACCGCCACCAGAAACTTGGTCCACCATTTCTGCATGGCACGGACGCCGAACACACGCCAGAACCAGGTGGCTTGAATACGTGCCTTCGTCATGCGCCATTGTTTGCGAAACGCGAAAATGTCCATAGTCATGCTTTATTCATCCCTGTGTATGTTTAAAGCCGCCATCTGCTGCAAGGACATTACGATCTGCAGAGCCCATCATATTCCACCAAACTCTGCGACATCGTAAGTGGTCACAGCACCTCAACCTTTACTTTGATAATCCCGTCGCGAATATTGCCGATGGTGCTAAAGGCAGATTTGGAGAGATCGATAATACGCCCGTTTTTAAAGGCGCCGCGGTCATTGACCTTGACCACTACACTCTTGCCATTGGCGAGGTTGGTGACCCGCACCATGGCGCCAAAGGGCAATTCCATATGGGCGGCGCTATTGAGGTTGTTACGATATAACTCGCCGCTGGCGGTCTTTTTGCCATGATAACGGTCGGCATAATAGCTGGCGTAACCGGTCTCGCTATAGCCGCGCCAGCTACCGCCGTGACTCTCGTCATAACGGCTGCTACAGGCCACCAGCAGCAGGCAAAGAGATAACAGCAGCCCTTTCTGGATATGTTGCACCTTTCCCCCTCTCCTCTCTTCTTTTCGCTCTGCGTTATTTTTACTCTTCGATGCAGTCCGTGATGCTCGCGGCATGTTTGCAAGCAACCTCTCACCTTGCCATAGCTCCAAGGCACTCGCCATGTTACTCGCCTTGTTGTCAGGCAGCAGCGACGGTGCGGCTACTTTGCCATATCTTCCATGTAAAAAGGGAGGCAAATGCCTCCCTTTCAACTAGTTACCGGTCATCCCGTGACGGGATGGGCCAGAGACTTCTCAGGCAATCAGCTTGTCGTCGGCGAAGCCGAAGCCGCGCAGACCCACCACATGCACATGCTCGTGCTTGCCCTGCACCTTGCGGATGAGCTTGTAGGTGGTGCCCTTCTCGGGACTGATGTTCTCGGGCGCCGCGATAAGCAGCTGCATATCCTGCCGCTCGCACAGCTCGAACAGGGTAGCGATGGATTTGCCATCCAGACGGGCCGCTTCGTCGAGGAACAACAGACGGCACGGGGCGATATCCTTGCCGCGCAGACGGCGGGACTCCTCCTCCCAGCTGATCAGCACCATCAGCAGGATGGCCTGACCGGTACCGATCGCCTCGCCGGTGGAGAGCGCGCCGCTCTCGGCCCGCAGCCAGCCATCGGCGCCGCGCTGCACCTCGATCTCCAGCTCCAGATAGTTGCGATAGTCGAGCAGCACGTCGCCCATCACCTGATAGCTGCGATCGCCCTGCTCTACTTGCGGGTTAAGGCGCTGGAACAGCTTGGCCATCGCCTCGGAGAAGCTGAGCTCCTTGTCGGCGAACAGATCGTTGTGCATGGCAGTTTGATCGGCCAGCGCCGTCAGCAGACGGGTATGGGCCTCGCGGATATTGACGTTGAGGCGCACCCCGCGCACCAGACCGAAGGCGATGTTCTGCAAGCCCTGGTTGAGCACCCGGATACGGTTCTGCTCGCGGCGGATGATGTTGGTGATCTTGGCCGCCACCTCGTGGGAGGAGAGCGACAGATGGGTTTCCCGCTGCTTGAGCTCATCGGCCAGACGGGCCAGCTCGATCTCCATCTCCTCGATCGCTTCGACCGGATCATCGGAGCGGATGATGTCGTTGCGGATGCGATCTTTGAGGTAACGGTAGACCTGCACGTAGAAGGCGACCTTCTGCTCGGTGCTGCTGTTGCCCTCGGAGAGACGCAGCGCATCGCGCAGGGCCTCGTCATGGGCCACCGCCACCCGCAGGGCGCCGAGGGCCTTGT
This sequence comes from Aeromonas sp. R3-1, assembly GCF_040908345.1. Taxonomy (NCBI): domain Bacteria; kingdom Pseudomonadati; phylum Pseudomonadota; class Gammaproteobacteria; order Aeromonadales; family Aeromonadaceae; genus Aeromonas; species Aeromonas sp. R3-1. Next base: position 19,070 of record NZ_JBFODN010000067.1, on the reverse strand, counting down.
CCGACATGGAGCGCAGCTCGTCGCTGTCGAGATAAGCCAGTTCGCGCTTGTTGAGGCGCTTCTCGACGTCGGTCTCCCGCGCCAGACGCACCACCCGCGACCAGCTTGCCTTGTGACCCACCAGGGATTTACGGGCGCCGTAGTAATCCTTGCCTTCGAGCTTGAGACGGCCGCCAAGGGATTCGATCTCCCGCTTGGTGACCTGCAGCTGGGCCTCGGCGCTGGTGCGACGGGAACGGGTGCGGATCAGCAGCTCTTCGATCTCTTTCTTGTGGGCACGCGCCTTCTCTTCCATATCGTCAGAGAGGGTCAGGCCCATGGCCGCCAGCTCCTGCTCGAACTCGGTCAGGGTCTGGCGCTTGGCCTCGACGCTGGAGTTAAGCGCAGTGCGCAGTTGCAACGCCTCGGTGTGGCGCAGGGCAATCTGCTTGTGCTGCTCGCCAGCGGTGCGGGCTGCCAGCTCGGCCGCTTTCAGCTTCTCTTTGAGTCGCTCGCTCATCTCGGAGGCCTTGCCCAGCAGGTCTTGTGCATCCTGATAGGCAAAGTGCGGCAGACGGGCCACCAGCTGATCGAGGGCATAGCAACGGCGCTTCTGCTCGGCCAGCAGGTCGCTCACCTCATCGTAAGCCGCCTGCAGCGCCGCAAGATCCTGCGGATCCTGACGCAGCACCTGCACTATGGTTTCCAGTTTCTCCAGCGCCTTGCCGTGTTTGGCGATAAAGGCTTCGGCCTGTTTCAGGGCCTCAACGTCGGCATGAGCCGCCTCGAGGCGGGCCGCCAGATCAGTCTCGGCAAACAGGTGGGCAAAGGGCAGCATGCCCTGCACCAGCTGGATATGGCGGGTCAGCTGGGCGGCCGCCGCTTTGGCATCACTCAGCTGCTTGTCGCACTCACCGATGGCACCTTGCAGCGCGCGCAGTTCGGCCTGTTTGGCCTGCACTTCGGCTTCGGGGTCGGGGCGGAAGGCGATATCCAGATGCTGACCGATAAAGTCGCGGAAGTGACCGTAGAGACGGTGATACTTCTGCTGCTCAAACGCAGCCTTGGCGTAGCCCTCTATTAGCCCTTCGCGCTCAAGATCGAGCTGCTCGATCCGCTTTTCCCGGGCGGCGCGACCAAACAGCGGCAGCTCGGGGTAGCGGGAGAAGCGCACCTGACGCTTGCTGGTACGCACCAGCACGGCGTCCCCCAGCTCGTCCGCTTCCACCAAATCCTCGTCAAAGGAGTCGGGGTTGCCCTGAATCAGGTAGATATCTTCCGGGCAATCTTCCAGCTTTTTCAGCCGCTCGATGGCACCCTCAAGGTCGAGCACCACCAAAGCGCTGCGAGCCGGGCCGTAGAGCGCGGAGTAGTAAGGAGCATCGTCGATGGAGATGTCGTCATAGACGTCGGAGAGCAGCACGCCCCCCACCTGCTCGGCAATGCGGGCAAGACGGGGATCCGCCTCGCCGGCTCCCAGCTGCAGGTTGCGAATTTGCAGCTCCAGCGCCTGTTTCTGGGCAGCGATGCGGTTGCTCTCCTGCTCGAACTCGCGCTCCTTGTCGAGCACAATCTGCATACCGGCCGAAAGCTCTTCGGCGGTGGCGAGCGGCAAACCGCTCTGCTCGCGCAGCTGCTCGAGCTTCTCGAACGATTTCAGCCAGCGCGGCGCCAACTTGGTCAGCTCCGCAATATCGCGGCCTAGCTGGGTACCCTGATGCTCGAGGCTGGCGCGGCGCTGGTTCACCTCCGCCTGCTGCTCGGAGAGCTCCTCCTGACGAGTGCGTTGGGCTTCGAGGAAGATCTCCAGCTCATCGCTGCTGGCAATCAGCTGGCCAGAGGCCTGCTGCAGCTCGTCACGCAACTTGAAGAGACTCTTCTGGCTTTCGCTCTCTTTCTCGAGGCGAGCCAGCGCGGCGCGCAGACCCTGCCCCTGGGCAATGCGAGCCTTGTCTTCGATGTGACGCTTGAGCAGCGCCTGCGCGGTGGGCCAGGCGGCCTCACGTACTGTCTCCGGAGCGATGCTGAGCAGCAGCGCCAGCGCCGCTTCATGCTCGGCTACCGCCGCCTTGGCCAGCGCCAATTGCTGCTCGGCCCCCAGCACCCGGCTGGTGAGACTCTGCTCGGCTGCGCGGAACTGGTGCAGGGTGTCGCTCGCCTGCTCGGCGGTCAGCCCCGGCAGCTCGCACTGCTCGCGGGCAGCATCGAGGGCCTGCACCGCCTGACGGTACTGGATTGCGCGGGTCTGCTGAATATCGAGCGCCTGCTGATAATCGGCCAGCTGGGTCTTGAGGCTGTCGACTTCTGCCTGCGCCAACTCCTTGCGCTCTTCCACTTCCAGCAGCTGGCCGTGGATCTCCTCCACCACCGCTTGCTGCTGCTCGAGTTTGTCAGAGAGATCCGCCAGATCGGCGCGGTACATCTCGATCTTCTTCTGCAAGCTGACAGCCGCCATCACCTTGGCCAGATGCTCGGAGGCAGACTCCAGCTCGTCGGTCAGCAATTTTTCGCGGTTGGTGAGCTGCTCCACTTCATCGGCCAGATAGATAGCGCGCTGTTTCTCTTCGGCCAGAATGCGGCGCTTGTCGGCCAGCTCCTGACGCGCCTTGAGGGCCAGCTCGGAGAGGCGGCTCTTCTCGGCGGCATTGCGCACATAGTCCGCTGCCACATAGTGGGTGGTCTCGGTGATCAGGTTCTTGAACAGATCCCGCTGACCTTGCGTCTCCTTGATCGCTTCCAGCGTGCGGCGGTTTTCATAGATGGCCGCCTCCATGTCTGCAAACGCCTTGCGCACCCCGGAGTTCTCCGGCAGCAGGTATTCACGCAGGGAACGGCTGATGGACGAGGAGATACCGCCGTAGAGGGAAGCTTCGATCAGGCGATAGAACTTGCCGCGATCCTTCTGGTCACGCAGCTTCTTCGGGGTGATGCCGAACTCGAACATGAAGTTGTGATAGTCGGTCACCGTATTGAACTTGGCGACTTTCAGCGCACCCAGCTCGGCGGCCGCCCCTTTCAGGTCGGTAAAGGCGCGTACCCGCCCCTTGCCGCCATCAAGCTTCTCCAGCAGCAGATCGGTCGGTGCCAGATTCTCCGGCACATCCACCAGCGCAAACGGAGTGATGTTGACCTTGTTGTCGCGGTTGGCCACCTGCTCGAGGTGCACGCCGACCCAGATCCGCTGTTCGCGGCTGTTCATCACTTCCAGCAGGGAATAGCAGTGGCCGCGCTGCAGCTTGCCGTAGAGCCCCTTGTCACGGGAGGCGCTGCTCGATCCCGCTTCCGTGGTATTGCGGAAATGGAGCAGTGACTGGTCGGGGATGAGTGCCGCGATAAAGGCCGCCATGGTGGTGGACTTGCCCGCGCCGTTGCCGCCGGAAAGGGTAGTGACCAGCTGGTCGAGATCGAAGGTCCGGGCAAAGAAGCCGTTCCAGTTGACCATGGTCAGGGATTTGAACTTGCCTCGCACCGGTTATACCTCCAGATCCAGTTGTTCTTCATCGAGATCCGCCTCGATGTCATCAAAGAGCGAGTCGCTGCTCGGCATTTCGTCGTCGTGGAAGATGGCTTCACCCTCCTGGATCATCCGCAGCTGAACGGCGCGCGGATCTTCATCGGAACGCACGTCGGCGGCGAAACGGAACACCGATTCGTTGACCCGGAATTTATCTCCGTTACCAAGGGCGGTGATCATGCCAAGGCGGCGCAGACGGCGCATGGAGGTACGGATCTTTTCGAGCAACTTCTTCTTGTCGAGATCGGTACCGCCGGAGCGGCTGTTGACCATCCGCAGCAGCTGCTTCTCGTCGGCGAGGCTCAGCACCTCTTCTTGCAGCTCGGCCATGGCGAATACCCCTTCCGAAGCCAGACGTTCCGGGCTCAGGTAGAGGTAGCAGAGCACCTTGCCCACCAGCATATCGAGCTCGGAGAGCACAGTGGTGCCGATGTCGGAGCTCGGGCGCGGACGCAGATAGAAGAAGCCTTCCGGCGCCTTGATCAGCTCCACCTGATAGCGGCCGTAGAAGATCTCCAGCTCGCTGTGATATTCGACCAGTGCCGAGTGCTGCTCGAACTCGTCGGCACTGATGTGACGACCGGAGCGCAAGGCGGTGTCGATGCGTGGAAACAAGGGGTTGGCAATCGCCTCTGCAAGGCGCAGCGGCAAGGGAAACTCAGTATTGATCAATGACATAGGCCTGAACCTTGGATCCAGCTTGGTTAATGGGTTTCCATGCGGGTTGGCGATGCAGTTCGCGCTCGCCGCTGGCATGGCCCAGGCGCACGGCCTGGTCGATCAGAAGACGCGCCACATCGAAGTGGGCATGAGCCGGGTAATCCAGCAGGTATTCCCGCAGCACATCGGCCAAGTCCAGCTGCTGGCCCTGCTCGGGGTAGCGGGCCAGATAGCGCTCGATGCGCTCGGCCAGCTCCTGGTTGATATCTACCATCTCTACGTACTCCATCTCGAGGGGCACCTCGCCGGTCACCTCCTCGTCGTGGATGGCGATGGTTTCGTCGCGCAGCTCCAGCAGACGGGGCTCTTCGGCCACCCGCAGCTGCCAGTTGTGCTGCTCGAAATTGCGGATGGACTCGCGCAGCCGCTGGCTGAAGGCGCGGTTCTTGTCCATGTCGATGGCGTTGCGGATAAATTTGTGGACGTGTCTGTCGTAGCGGGACCAGAGCTCGATGCACTGCTGACCCCAGCTGGTGATCACATCCAGCCGCCCCTGCAAGGCGTGAGTCAGCTCCTCGACGTGGAACAGATCATCGCGCCCCTGCGCCGCTTCCTGAATGTTGAGCAGCCCCGCCTGCAGGCGGTGGCCGGCAGCGTCCAAAGTATCTTGCAGCTCGCGCAGGGTCTGGCCGGTCTCGTGCAGCAGCTTTTCGCAGCTGTGAATGGCATCGACCCAGTTCTGGGTCAGCAGGGCCGCGATTTCGCTTTTGACCTGATTCTGCTGCTCATCCATGGCGCGCTGGGTGAGATCGATGCGCCCCAAGGTCTCTTCCAGCGAGAAGGTGAGGCGCGGCAGCACCTCGGCATCCCACTGCTCGCGGGTGTTGGTCTCAAGCGCCGCCTTGCGGGCGGTGTCGAGCTCGGCAGCCAGGTGTTCGAGCAGAATGGAGAGCTTGATGGAGTCAACCTGACGCTGATCCATAAAGAAGTCGACGATGCTCACACCCAGGCGCGACAGGCGGTAGAGGCTCTCCCCCGCCACCATGTCGGTGTTGAAGCGCGACAACAGCTGCTGGCGAATGAGATCGTTGATGGCGTTGTTAGCGCGGCCGGTGAGGGTCTCGTCCATCTGGCCGAAGGCGCTGCTGACATAGCCAAAGGCATCGTGCAGCGCCGCTTCCGACAGGTCCGACTCATCTTCGGACAGGGTCTTGATTGCAATCAGAAAGGCCAGCCGGTCGGTTGGCAGGCTCAACGCCAACCCCTCCTGCCTGACCCACCCTACTAGCTCCGGCAAAGAACGCTCTGGCAGGGTACGGGATGTACTCATCATGATGTTGTCATCTCGTTGTTGTATTGGGCGCAAAATCGTGCGCGCGGCTACATCCGGTAGCATCGAAAACATGGTTCACATCAACGTGAACAGAGAGCAATCAGCTGGCCGGCTTCTGGGCCATCACATGGATATAGCGACCGAGGGCGACAAAAGGCTCCTGACGGCAATATTGCTGCTCCATGGCCAGCAGATCGTCGAACTTCTCCACCTGATCCTGCTTGTGACGCATATAGTCGTGGATCACCCGCACCCCGGTCTTGCCGATGATACGCAGCCCCCCGCGACCAATCCAGTCATAGACCTGCTCCGGCAACTGGGGGTTGGTGGGCGTAAGCGCTGTCTGGCGCTTCTTACGAAGGCCAAGGCGCACATAGTCAAAATTGCCCACCACCAGGCTCTGGAACAGCAAACCATGACGGTTGTAGAAAAGCAGCGACAGTATGCCCCCGGCATTGACGAAAGGGAACAGACCCAGCAAGGTCTGGCGCGGCTCGGCGAGCCACTCCAGCACCGCATGGCAGAGCACCAGATCAAAGGTCCCGGTCACGTGTTGCTTCAGATCCTGAATGGGGCAATGGATGAGACGGATTTTGTCTTCCAGCCCCTTCTCGGCGATCTGGCTGCGGGCCAGTTCCAGCATTTCTGCTGACAGATCGCACAGCTCCACCTGATGGCCCATGGCCGCCAGCTTCTGGGCGAAATAGCCAAAACCGCCCCCCGCATCGAGGATGCGCAGCGGACGGTTGCCAAGGCGGGCCAGGCAGGCTTCGATGTCGCTCCAGACAATGGTGGTGCGGATGCGCCCCTTGGTGGAGTCGTAAATGTTGCGGGCGAACTTGTCGGCGCGCCCGTCAAAACTCTGATCGTGCTTCAAGGAGAAACTCAACATTAGCGCCACAGGGTTGTGGCCATCCCAAAAAAGAGAGGTATTCTGTCACATCCCGAATTTGCTGAAAACTCAAGGAAGTGTCTGTCGTGTTTGTGCTCAAAAAGTGGCTGGGTCAGCTGTTGATGCCGCTCCCCTTCTCCCTCTCCCTGCTGCTGGTCGCCCTGCTGCTGCTCTGGTTCACCCGTTTTCAGAAAACCGGCAAGCTGCTGGCCACTCTCTCGCTGCTCATTGTGGCGCTGATGGGGATGCGGCCGGTGAGCTATGAACTGGCCCGCGGGCTGGAGCAGACCTACCCGCCATTCGAGGTGAGCCAGCATCCCAACATCGAGGCCATCGTGGTGCTCGGCAACGGTCATGTCAGCGACCCGGCGGTGCCCGAGCGCTCCTGGCAAAACAATATTGCCCTGGCCCGCACTCTCGAAGGGATTCGCCTTGCCCAGGCCTATCCCGACGCCGAACTGGTTTTCTCCGGCTATGTATCGGGGGATCCCCTCTCCAATGCCGAGGTCAATGCCCGGATGGCCGAGAGCCTCGGCATATCCCGTTCGCGGATGACGTTGTTTGAAAACAACAAAGACACTCATGATGAAGCGGTCAGTATCAGCCGCCACCTCAAGGGAAAAGAGGTGGCACTGGTCAGTTCAGCCACTCATTTGCCGCGCGCCATGGCCCTCTATCAGGGTCAGGGACTCAAGGCCGTACCGGCCCCCACCGATTACACCGCCAAGCAGAGCCAGGTACCCCAGCCCCTCTACAGTTATTTACCCAAAGGGCGTTATTTGATGTATTCCGAAGCTGCCATCCACGAATGGATTGGGGTATGGTGGGCTCGCTTGCGGGGGCAGGTTAACGAATGAGCGATCAAGCGTTTCATTCCTGATTTGGATCAGGAAAGCGAAAAAAAATTACGTCATTTGCCGCCGGGTCAGCTATCTTGGGCTCGGTTCAATTCATATAATGTCGCGCAATCAAATGCCTAGGAGATATACAAGATGAGACAGCACCTGGTAATGGGTAACTGGAAACTGAACGGCACCAAGGCTTCTGTAGAAGCTCTGATCAAAGGACTGACCCCGGCTGCTGCCGCTCATCCTTCTGTGCAAGTCGCCGTCTGCCCGCCGGTTATCTTTTTGGGTCTGGTTGAGCAACTGACCGCTGGCAGCAAGATTGCCTACGGTGCCCAGAACGCTGACGTTCACGAGTCTGGTGCCTTCACCGGCGAGAACGCCCCCTCCATGCTGAAAGCCTTTGGTTGCACCTACTCTCTGGTCGGCCACAGCGAGCGTCGTACCCTGCACGCAGAGAGTGACGACGTGGTTGCTGCCAAGTACGAAGCGATCCAGAAAGGCGGCCTGATCCCGGTTCTGTGCATCGGTGAAACTCTGGAGCAGTTCGAAGCCGGCGTGACCAAGAACGTGGTTGAGACCCAGCTGAAAGCCGTTATCGACCGTTGCGGTATCGCCTCCTTCAACAACGCCGTTATCGCTTACGAGCCGGTATGGGCCATCGGTACTGGCAAGACTGCCACTCCGGAAATCGCTCAGTCCGTTCACGCTCACATCCGTCAGTACCTGGCCGGTTTTGATGCCGCCGTTGCTGCCAAAGTACAGATCCTGTACGGCGGTTCCGTCACTGGCGCCACTGCAGCCGACCTGTTCGGTCAGCCGGACATCGACGGTGGCCTGGTCGGTGGTGCGTCCCTGAAAGTGGACGACTTCTCCCAGATCATCGCTGGCGCTGCCAAGTAATCGCTGATTACGGCATAGAGAGGGGCTCGTCCCCTCTCTTGTATCGCTTTTCCTATGGTGGCCCCCGCATCCCATATGAAAGCCGATATAGTAAAAGTGGCTTGTCTATTTAAACATTCGTATTTGACAACTCAGATCCAGAGGCACTCATGACCAAACAAATCAAACGTATTGGTGTTTTGACCAGTGGTGGCGACGCACCGGGTATGAACGCAGCCATTCGCGCCGTGGTTCGCGCCGGTTTGCATCATGGCCTGGAAGTTTACGGTATTTATGATGGCTACCTCGGTCTGCACCAGGATCGCATCGTTAAGCTGGAGCGTCACAGCGTCTCCGACGTGGTGAACCGTGGTGGTACTTTCCTGGGTTCTGCCCGTTTCCCTGCCTTCAAAGACCCCGCAGTGCGTGCCGAAGCGATCGAGAACCTGAAAAAGCACGGTATCGATGCGCTGGTCGTCATCGGTGGTGACGGCTCCTACATGGGTGCCAAGAAGCTGACCGAAGAGGGTTTCCCCTGCATCGGCCTGCCGGGCACCATCGACAACGACATCGCCGGTACCGACTTCACCATCGGCTTTGATACCGCTCTGAACGTGGTTGTTGACGCCATCGACCGTCTGCGTGACACCTGCAGCTCCCACCACCGTATCTCAGTGGTCGAGATCATGGGTCGCCACTGTGGCGATCTGGCCATGTCCGCCGCCGTTGCCGGTGGTGCCGAATATGTGATCGTGCCGGAAGTGGCTTTTGACAAAGAGAAGCTGCTCAAGCAGATCAAGGAAGGCGAAGCCAAAGGCAAGAAGCACGCCATCATCACCATCTGCGAGCACGTTACCGACGTGAACGCGCTGGCCAAGGACATCGAAGCCCTGACCGGTCGTGAAACCCGCGCCACCATCCTGGGTCATATCCAGCGTGGCGGTGCCCCGACTGCTCGTGACCGCATCATGTCCAGCCGTATGGGTGCCTACGCCGTTGAGCAGCTGCTGGCTGGTCACGGTGGTCGCTGCGTCGGCATTCAGCGCAACGAGCTGGTACACCACGACATCATCGACTGCATCGAGAACATGAAGCGTCCGTTCGATCAGGAGCTGTACAACCTCTCCACCACCCTGTTCTAAGCCACGCGGCTTTTTACCGGCTGTTGATGACAAAAACCCTCCATCGGAGGGTTTTTTTATATCTTACAAAAACGGGTGCATCGGCACGCTGTGTGCCCCTCACCATATGGGTTGCCTGATCCCAACCCTTGCGCCATAGGACAGATTACTAACCTTCCCCTCCTCACACCAACCGGCATCAGCCTACGCACAGAGTTCCGGTATCGTCGTGGATGTTTTATCACTGCGAACAGGCTTGCGTTGAACTGCGCCCTGTCGCCCCTGAAACCAGCTTGTTCAGCCTCCTAGTCATACGCCGCTTTTTATATCTCAATCTTGCAGAAGGGATTCAGATATCTTCCCCAACCATGCTCCGGCGCTGCGCTCGTATTGCACTCACATGACTCACGCAGATGCACACGCAAATCGCTACTCGCGCCCAGCCCAGCCCAGCCCAGCCCAGCCCAGCCCAGCCCAGCCCAGCCAGAGAATACGCCTCTGGCCTATTGCGCACCTCACTCTTGCTGCGGCCATGTCTATTCCGAGGCCAACGGGGAAATTGGCGGTGATAAAACAGCCAGCTGCTACTCTGTATCCCCCCGATGCACGGCTCTCCTCCCTATGAACCCAGTGTATTGCTGTAAAAATGCGGAGACTCCGGACTGATAAAGTGATGGTGTGACAAGGGTTGGCAACCAGACTCTCTCCATAGACTTCTATTGGATGGACTATCTACGTCAGGAGTCGTCAAATCATTGCCCCGCACACTTTTCATGACCTTAATGACACTATTACGAGGAGGAAAACTTATTGAATGCCATTAAAGCCCCATACAAAACCCATCACAAAGCCAGCCAGCAACCTACCAACTAATTGAATTTAAATGAAATAATCATAAAAACAGAATATTGAATGCCTGACATGCCAGAGCAGGTGATAAAATCAGCTCAATGTGACAAAAATAACCATCTCAACCAACCACACACATAAAACAGCTATTTTATCAACTCACACCTTGTTTTACCCCCTTGTTATGGTATCTTGACTACATCAACCAACAACTTAGGGAGAGAAAAATGAAAGAGTTTGTCGTTACTGCCGTTTTCACGGTGTTTTTCACCCTGGTTGCTGTCTCTCTGCCCTCACTGTCACAGTTCTGAGCCGGATAGAGAGGCATCAATCCGGACCGACCCTCTTTGTCATGTCTGTTTAATCGCCACCAACTGGCGCTTTTCAGCAATAATGCCGAGATGGTCAACATAGATATGATTTCATCACGTTGACGCTGTTTCTTTCGCCACAAGGGTGTAACCAGGATGGTTTAACCATATGGCCTGATGGAGTAGAACCAGCAGCAGATCATATCCGAGGGGAGCAAGGCTCCCCTTTTTGTTACCCGCCGTTTGACAATCCCCTCCCCCGTCATCTACAACAGGCCGGTTGAAGCCACACGGCCCATGCCCACAACTGATGTTTTCCCCTCCTGTACTCTCCATTCAACACAGCTAAATCCGTCAGCAATCTCTTGTGCACACCTTTACTCTGATACTTGTCCGGCAGATATAAAAAAGCCCCCGCCATCATGGCAGGGGCTCGCGTTACGCAGTGTCAGCTCAGGGCTGTTATATCTCAGTCCAGCTCAAAGCAGTTATGCCTTGTTCCAACGCTCTGGGTCATATTCCGGGCTAAAGCGGTCAACAATGACAGCACAGGCCGCATCGCCGGTGATATTGAGGGAGGTGCGGATCATGTCGAACAGACGATCCAGCGCGAACAGCAGCGGCAACCCTTCAATGGGGATCCCGGCCGCCAACAGCACGGCAACCACCAGGAAGCTTGGGCCCGGCACACCGGCCTGACCGATCGCCCCCAGAGTGGAGGTCACAATGATGGCCGCCCAGGCGCCGACGCTCAGATCGATGTTGTAAACCTGCGCGAAGAAGATGGCGACCAGACCGTAATAGATGGCGTTGCCGCTCATGTTGATGGTGGCACCCAGCGGCAACACGAAGGAGGCGGTCGCGTTGGTCACTTTCAGATCATGCTCGCAGGTCTCCATATTGACCGGCAGGGTCGCCATGGAAGAGGCGGTGGAGAAGGCCACGATCTGCGGCTTCTTCATGGCAGAGAGGTACTTCATTACCGGCGTGTTGGAGAACATCATCACCAGCAGCGGATAGACCACAAAGCCGAAGATGAGGATGGCAGCCACATAGACCACGAACAGCTTGAGTACCAGGGTCAGCACATCGAAGCCATAGGTACCGATGGCCTCAGCCATCAGACCGAACACCCCGAGCGGCGCGATGATCATCACCTTGTTGATCATCCAGACGAAGGCATCCACCAGGGTATTGAGCCCATCGACCAGTGGCTTGGCCCGCTCGCGCGGCTGTTTGGCCAGCGCAATGCCGAGGAACATGCAGAACACCAGGATCTGCAGGATGTTCGCTTCGTTGAGGGAGTTGAAGACGTTAGTGGGGATCATGCCAAGCAAGGTGGCGACTGCATCAGGCAACGCCCCTTTATCGGCATAGTCACCACCAAACATAGAGGCAACGGAAGCGAAATCTACCCCGACACCCGGTTTGAAGATCTGCCCCATCACCAGTGCCAGCAACACGGCCAACGCGGAGGTCACGAGAAAGAAGGCCAGCGTCGCTGCACCGATCTTGCCCGCCGCCGGGCTGGCGCCCAGATTGGCGGCGCCGGAGAGGATGGCTACCGCCACCAGCGGGATCACCAGCATCTTGATCAGCTGGATAAACAGGGTACCGAGCGGTGCAAACACGGTGGCTTGTTCACCCATGAACGCGCCGACCACTGCGCCCAGTACCATGGCGACCACAACCTGGAAGCCGATGTTTTTAATGAGTCCTTTAGTTAACACAATATGTTCCTTTATGTAGCAAAATTCACACTTTCCCAGTGCAATTAACCAAACAGGGGAATGAGCGGCTGCCCATTCCCCTGTTTGCGCGTGTTATCTCACATTTAATTGCTGTTTTAAATCAGCAAATCATTAACCTTGGCTATTAATAAGTTTGCGAAAAAGTGAAGATTCAAAGCGGTCTCGGCTATTTTTACCTCATCCCCCATGACAACTGGCAAAAGATTGTGCTAGTTTGGCTGCACAAACGTACACACAGGGATGTAAAGATGCTGAAAGTTAACGAGTATTTCGACGGAAATGTAAAATCCATCGGTTTCGAACAAAAAGGCGAGAAATCAACCGTCGGGGTGATGAACGCCGGTGACTACCTGTTCAACACTGCCGCCCCCGAACGGATGACAGTGATCAAGGGCGCCCTCACCATCCAGCTGGCTGATGAAGATGAGTGGCACACCTACAGCCAGGGTGAATCCTTCCTGGTGGCCGGTCACTCCTCCTTCAAACTGGAAGTGAAAACCCCCACAGCTTATCTGTGCGAATTTCTCGACTGATCAGGCCGGTTGAAGGGGATCAGCCCCTTCAACCTTCTTGGGCAACCCCCAGCCCTATTATCTGTGTCCATGTCACAGCACCGCACATCCCCGCTTTCCATCCACGGCAAAAATCCTAGAATAAACAGACATAAACCATCACCGGATTGATGTCATGATCAGCGTGTTTGACCTGTTTTCCATCGGAATTGGCCCCTCCTCTTCCCATACTGTCGGCCCCATGCGTGCCTCTTACGCCTTCGTCCAGCAGCTCAAGCTGCAAGGCCATCTGCCGCAGATCACACGGGTCGAAGTGGAGTGTTACGGCTCGCTGGGCCAGACCGGCAAAGGGCACGGTACCGGCAAGGCAATCATTCTGGGGTTATCGGGCTTTGAACCGGAGTCGGTCGATATCGATGCGATTCCCGCCATTCTGGCTCGAGTGGAAAAGGAGCAGAACCTGCAGCTGGCAGGCGAGCAACCAAGCCATTTTCCCCGCACCGGTGCCATCATCTTCAACCGTCGCAAAACCCTGCCGGCCCACACCAATGGCATGACTCTGCGGGCCTTTGATAAAGAGGAAAACCTGCGCTTCAACCAGACCTACTACTCCATCGGGGGCGGCTTCATCATTGAAGAGAGCCACTTTGCCACCGTCAAGGAAGAGGCTGCCAAGTCTGATGCCGAACACCCTGTCCCCTACCCGTTCGACAGCGGTGCCCAACTGCTGGCCCACTGTCAGGAGAGCGGCCTCTCCATCTCGGGGCTTATCCTCGCCAATGAGCGGATATTTCGCAGCGATGAGCAGATAAAAGCGGGGCTGCGCAAGATCTGGCAGGCGATGCAGGGCTGCGTCGAGCGAGGCTGCAAAAGCGAAGGGGTGCTGCCGGGCGGCCTCAAGGTTCGGCGCCGCGCCCCGGGGCTGTTCCGCCAGCTAAGCTGCGAGACCAACTTCAACAAGGATCCGCTGATGGTGATGGAGTGGGTCGATCTCTTTGCGCTGGCGGTCAACGAGGAGAACGCCGCCGGTGGCCGGGTGGTGACCGCCCCCACCAATGGCGCTGCGGGCATCATCCCCGCCGTGCTGCACTACTACGATCGCTTCGTGCACAAGGTGGATGACGAGACGCTGATCCGCTACTTCCTCACCGCAGCTGCCATCGGCATCTTATATAAGAAGAACGCCTCCCTCTCCGGGGCCGAAGTGGGCTGTCAGGGTGAAGTTGGGGTTGCCTGCTCCATGGCGGCTGGCGCGCTGACCGAACTGCTGGGGGGTAGTCCGGCCATGGTGGAGAACGCCGCCGAAATAGGCATGGAGCACAATCTCGGCCTCACCTGCGATCCCATCGGCGGACTGGTGCAGGTGCCCTGCATCGAGCGCAACGCCATGGGGGCGGTCAAGGCGATCAATGCCGCCCGCCTCGCCCTGCGCGGCACCGGCGAGCACAAGGTGTCGCTCGACAAGGTGATCAAGACCATGTGGGAGACCGGCAACGACATGAAGACCAAATACAAGGAGACGGCCCGTGGCGGCCTCGCCGTTAACATTACCGAATGTTAAAAAACGGCAAATGACTCCATTTGGTTCCGAAATGCCCGGCATCGCCGGGTATTTTTATGGGCAAACGCTTAACAAAATGGATAAGCACAAAAATAAATTTTATACTCGCGCCTCAGATTCAACAAAAATAGATCCATTTCAACTTTTTTTAGGTCTGGAACCGTTACACTACGGTTATCTGGTTCTGTGACCTGCGCTGACAAGCGCGTTCCATGGATCTCCCAAATTTCTGTGAGTGGGCATGCCGCCCCCTTCTACCCTGAGGTAATAGTGACATGATCAGCGTTTTTGATATCTTCAAAATCGGTGTAGGCCCCTCTTCTTCCCACACTGTTGGCCCGATGAAAGCGGCCAAACAGTTTGTTGACGAGCTGCGCGCGGGCGGCAAGATCCGCGATGTAACCCGGATCAATGTCGATGTCTACGGCTCCCTCTCCTGGACTGGCAAAGGCCACCATACCGACACTGCCATCATCATGGGCCTGGCTGGCAACCTGCCGGAAAATGTCGATATCGATGCCATCCCCGAGTTTATCTCCCGTGTTGAACAGACCGAGCGCCTGCCGATCGGCCTGCACTGCCACACCGTCAGCTTCCCGCGTGACGCCATGGTATTCCACGACGAAGCCCTGCCGCTGCACGAAAACGGCATGAAGCTGACCGCCCTGATTGAAGATGAAGTGGTTTACAGCAAGACCTACTACTCCATCGGTGGTGGTTTCATCGTTGACGAAGAGAACTTCGGCAAGGCTGACAGCGGCGACATGTCCGTACGCTATCCGTTCAAGAGCGCCGCCGAGCTGGTTGCCCATTGCAGCCAGACCGGTCTCTCCATCTCTGCCCTGATGATGGAAAACGAGAAGTGCTTCAACACTCCGGAAGAGATCTACAAGAAGTTCGGCAAGATCTGGAACACCATGCGCGAAGGTATCGAGCGCGGCTGCCGTACCGAAGGCGTTCTCTCCGGCCCGCTGCGCGTACCCCGTCGTGCCGCACCGCTCTACCGTCAGCTCAACACCAACGAGAACCTCTCGAGCGACCCGATGAACATCGTTGACTGGGTCAACATGTTCGCTCTGGCCGTGAGTGAAGAGAACGCTGCCGGTGGCCGAGTGGTCACCGCCCCGACCAACGGCGCTGCCGGTATCATCCCGGCCGTACTGGCTTACTACGACAAGTTCATCCAGCCGGTTGGCCGCGACGAGTACACCCGTTTCTACCTGGCTGCCGGTGCCGTCGGCATCCTCTACAAGATGAACGCCTCCATCTCCGGCGCCGAAGTGGGCTGCCAGGGTGAAGTGGGTGTCTCCTGCTCCATGGCCGCTGCCGGTCTGACCGAGCTGATGGGCGGTAGCCCGGAGCACGTTTGCGAAGCCGCTGAAATCGGTATGGAGCACAACCTGGGTCTGACCTGTGATCCGGTTGCCGGTCAGGTACAGGTGCCTTGCATCGAGCGTAACGCCATCGCCGCCATGAAGGCAGTCAACGCCTCCCGTATGGCCCTGCGTCGTACCTCCAAGCCACGCGTCTCCCTGGACAAGGTGATCGAGACCATGTACATCACCGGCAAGGACATGGACTCCAAGTACCGTGAAACCTCCCGTGGCGGTCTGGCCATCAAGGTGATGCAGGTTGCCTGCGAATAAATAAGGGTTACGACCCTCATCTGAACAAAGGCGGGATATCCCGCCTTTTTTATTGCCCGAATGAGATGCCGGGCACTTATACCGGCATACCGACCATTTCACTGTAGGAAGTCGCTGATATACCCTGCTACGCCACCGCAATGCGGATTGCCTTGTCTGCATACCTCTCTAATTACATACCTTGATTAACTCTTCTCAATGCATTGAGAGAGACATTATGCCCCGACATGAAACCTTTACCTGCTATCTTGCCCCAGCCACGCTTTCACACCTAATCGATAACGAGATGGTCCCTCATCTCAATATCCCCCTTTGGTCATACCCTTGTTTGGCAAGACGCGGTTACCGCTCACCCTGCGGATTATCACGCCGCCACATTGATTGCCTCCTATGTGGCACTTTCGTGATCAGGGCAAACAATCAAGTACACAAACAGGGGATTAGCTCATCATTTTGGCCACAGCGCATCGCGCAAACTGGTTTTAGAACAGTTATCACCGCCCTCTTTACGCCCTATTTGATGTAAAACGCATCGAGCAGTGGAGGCCAAAAAAGCGCCCAAAGAAGGGGCTGAAAATAATCGATGAATGGGCCAATAGCCGTTGGAATGGAGGATATGAGTGCGCGCTACTCGCTATTTTTGTGAGCGCCAGCAAAGGTTGACGATATGGTGTTGGGAGCAGATTGACTTTCTATTTAAACAGCGAAAAGTGAATATCACCAAAGGGGGGAGTTAATTTGGCCAGATCCTGTCACGGGATTATCGCAGGCCACCTCTCCGGGGCCGGAATGCGTCATGCAGAGTCACAAAGAATTAGCCCCGCAGGGCAGAACACACAACGGGGCAGGATATTCAGGATGGTTTTTTCAGGCTGGCCTTGTGCTGCTCCAGCAAATTCTCGGGAGGCGGTGGCACCTGCAGGTAGAACCCCAGGTTGGTCAGCGCGGCCATCACCTTGCCGACATCAGCCAGCCCCAAGGGCTTGGCCGGATCCAGCTTGGTCATCAGCACCAGCTCGGGACGCCCGAATGCGCTCAGCAGTGGCTCGGGAACACGGGAGAAATCCTCTCTTTTTTCAACAAAAAGGTAGGTCTCGGCTTTTTTGCGACTTTTATAGACTGCACACAACATGGAAATTGATATAATCCGACGAGTTTATTGCCTCTGATGGGGGCAAACTATAACATCAGGAATTGAATAACAATAACGGATTAGCATCTCTGCCTCGGGGAAGATTCATGGTTGAGCGCGATAACGAATTGAAAGGGACCACCTTCACTATTTCTGTGTTGCATATCAGCGATGGCGAGCCTGAGCGGATACGTCAGTTGTTGGCCGAAAAAGTGGCCCAGGCACCCTACTTTTTTAATTGCGCACCGTTGGTGATCAATGTTTCCAGACTGGAACATATTCCCGATTTCGAACAGCTCAAGGAGCTGGTGGAGTCCGAAGAATTTGTGCTGGTCGGCATCACGGGTGCGCGCAGTGAAGAGATGAAGACAGCCGCCAAGGCGGTGGGACTGGCGGTGATGGCCTCGGGCAAGAGTCGCAAGAGCGAACCGGAACCCGAGCCTGCCCCCGCGCCAGCCGCCCCTGAGGTGGTTCCCGAGCCCGAACCCGCCCCCTTGATCCCGAGCAAGGTACATGTGGGACCGGTTCGTTCCGGCCAGCAGATTTATGCCGCCGGCACCTCGTTGGTGGTGCTGGGGTCCGTCAGTCCGGGAGCTGAAGTGCTCGCCGACGACAGCATTCATATTTATGGCACCCTGCGTGGCAGAGCCATTGCCGGTGCCCGGGGAAACACCCAGGCCCGGATCTATTGCCAGCAATTACAGGCCGAGCTGCTCTCCATCGCGGGCACATTCCAGCTGAGCGATGCATTGCCGGCAGGCCTGATCCAGCAACCGGTACACGTCCGGCTGGACAACGAACAACTCCGAATAGACCGTATCAAATAGAGTTACAAGGAAGCGAGAATGGCGCGAATCATAGTCGTTACATCGGGTAAAGGTGGCGTTGGCAAGACCACAACCAGTGCGGCCCTGAGCACCGGCTTAGCCCAGCGTGGTCACAAGACAGTGGTCATTGACTTTGACATCGGTCTGAGAAACCTGGATCTCATCATGGGCTGCGAGCGGCGCGTGGTGTATGACTTCGTCAACGTCATCAACGGGGAAGCAAACCTCAATCAGGCGCTGATCAAGGACAAACGCTCGGAAAATCTGTTTATCCTGCCCGCCTCCCAGACCCGGGACAAAGATGCCCTCACCCGTGAGGGGGTCGAGAAGATCCTGGATCAGCTGGCGGAGATGAAGTTCGATTACATCGTCTGCGACTCCCCGGCGGGGATCGAGGCGGGCGCGCTGATGGCACTCTATTTTGCCGATGAAGCGATCGTCACCACCAACCCGGAAGTCTCTTCCGTGCGTGACTCCGACCGCATCCTTGGCATCCTGGCCTCCAAGTCCCGCCGCGCCGAGCGTGGCGAAGACCCCATCAAGGAGCACCTGCTGCTGACCCGCTACTGCCCGACCCGCGTCAACCGCGGCGACATGCTGAGCGTGCAGGATGTGCAGGAGATCCTGGCCATCCCGCTGCTCGGGGTGATCCCGGAGTCCCAGGCGGTGCTGCGCGCCTCCAACTCCGGCGAACCGGTCATTCTGGACAAGGAGTCCGATGCCGGTCAGGCCTACGAAGATGCGGTGTCCCGCCTGCTGGGCGATGCCAAGGAATTTCGTTTTCTGGAAGAAGAGAAGAAGGGCTTCTTTAGCCGACTGTTCGGGAGTTAAACATGTCATTATTGGATTATTTTCGTTCCAACAAGAAACAGAACACCGCACAACTGGCCAAAGAGCGGTTGCAGATCATTGTTGCTCACGAGCGTTCATCCAGAGGGGGGCCGGATTACCTGCCCCAGCTCAAGCAGGACATCCTCGATGTGATCCGCAAATACGTCAACATTGATCCGGAGAAGATAACCGTCCAACTGGATCAGAAGAGTGATGAGCTGTCGGTACTGGAGCTCAACATCACCTTCGCCGATGACAAGAAGGGATGAGCTGACGCCCTATGCGTGACCCCTTCCCCCAATGAAGACCGGATCCTGTCACTGGATCCGGTTTTTTATGGCTCTGTCCCAATTACGTGTTGAAAGGCTAATCTTGAAGTAGGCCATCACCTTGAGGTCTACCATCATGGATACCCCAGCCTTTC
>NZ_JBFODN010000066.1:0-27871 GCF_040908345.1 Aeromonas sp. R3-1 | reverse complement strand
CCCTCCTCCACCAGCCCCTTGGCAACCCGGTCGCTCACCATCACTGCGCCGAGCGGCAGATAACCGGAGGTGATCCCCTTGGCCAGACACATCAGGTCCGGCTTGATGCCAAACCCTTCGCTGGCAAACCAGTGGCCGGTACGGCCAAAGCCGCAGATCACCTCGTCGGCGATGAGCAAAATGCCGTAGTGATCGCAGATGCGCTGGATCTCCGGCCAGTAGCTGTCAGGCGGAATGATGACGCCGCCCGCCCCCTGGATCGGCTCGCCGATAAAGGCGGCCACCTTGTCCACCCCCAGCTCCAGAATCTTCTGCTCCAGCTGACGGGCCCGCTCCAGCCCGAACTCGTGGGCACTCATCCCCTGCCCCTCACCGAAGTGGTAGGGCTGATCGATGTGCACTATGCCGGGAATGGGCAGGCCGCCCTGGGCATGCATCCCCTTCATGCCACCCAGACTCGCCCCCGCCACGGTGGAGCCGTGATAGGCGTTGTGGCGGCTGATGATCACCTGTTTGTCAGGCTGACCCTTGCTGGCCCAGTAGTGGCGCACCATCCGCAGCACGGTATCGTTGCACTCGGAGCCGGAGCCGGTGAAGAAGACGTGGTTGAGATGGGCTGGCGTCACCTCGGCCAGCAGGGTCGCCAGCTCGATCACCGGCGGGTGAGCAGTCTGGAAGAAGAGGTTGTAGTAGGGCAACTGCTGCATCTGGCGGGTAGCGGCATCCACCAGCTCCTGGCGGCCATAGCCCATATTGACGCACCACAGGCCCGCCATGCCGTCGAGAATGCGTTTTCCCTCGGAGTCTTCCAGATAGACGCCGCTGGCTTTGGTAATGATGCGCGAGCCCTTCTTGTTCAGGGCCTGAAAGTCGGTAAAGGGGTGCAGGTGGTGGCTGGCATCCAGTTGTTGCCACTCACGGGTTGTCTGCTGCATTTGTTGCTCCTCGGTTCCTTCGATTTAGCAAGATTCAGTCTTCAAATAGTCAGGTGAGTCGGCACGTTCGCAGCCACAGTCACTCACGGCGTGTCTGCTGCATTCGTTACTCCCCTGCGCCTTCGATTTGGCAAGATTCAATCGTTAATCAATCCAGGTGGCAGCGCTCTTTCGGCCACAACCACTCACAGGTGGCAGGCGCCACCTGACTCGCGTTCCGGTCTCTTCGATACAGGGACCGGGGAGGCCGACTCCGGCCTCCCCGTTACAGAGGGATCAGACGTTCAGCAGCAGGAACTCCCGCTCCCAGCGACTGATCACCCCGAAGTAGGTCTCGTACTCTTTGCGTTTAACCGCGACGAAGGCGCGGGTGAAGCGCTCGCCCAGCATCTCCTTGATGGGCTCGCACTGTTCGAGATGGCTGAGTGCCTCCTCCAGCGAGCGGGGCAGGCTGTAGGGCAGGTCATAGGCGCTCGACTTCATCTCCGGCAGCGGCTCCAGCTTCTCCATCATGCCGAGATAGCCACAGGCCAGAGTGGCGGCCAGCGCCAGATAGGGGTTGGCATCGGCACCGGCGAAGCGGTTCTCCACCCGCCGCGCGCTCGGGTCGGAGAAGGGCACCCGCAGGCCACAAGTACGGTTCTCGACCCCCCACTGGACGTTGCGCGGCGCGCTCTCGCCAAAGGTGAGGCGGCGGTAGGAGTTGACGTTGGGGGCCAGCAGGGCGGTCACCGCAGGGGTGTATTTCTGCAAACCGGCGATGAAGTGCATGAACTGTTCGCTATTGCCGCCGCTAGAGGTGCCGAACAGGTTGTGGCCATTCACATCTTCCAGACTCTGGTGGATGTGCATGGCCGACCCCGGTTCGTCGCTCATCGGCTTGGCCATAAAGGTGGCATAGATACCGTGGCGGTGTGCGGCCTCACGCATGGTGCGCTTGAACAGGAACACCTGATCCGCCAGATCGATGGCATCACCATGCAGGAAGTTGATCTCCATCTGGGCGGCGCCCGACTCGTGGATCAGGGTGTCCACCTCCAGCTCCTGCGCCTCGCAGTAGTCATACATGTCTTCAAAAATGGGGTCGAACTCGTTGACCGCATCGATACTGAACGATTGGCGGGCGGTCTCAGGGCGGCCGTTGCGGCCCACCGGCGGCACCAGCGGATAGTCGGGGTCCTCGTTGCGGGTGACCAGATAGAATTCCAGCTCGGGCGCCACCACCGGCTTCCAGCCCTGCTTCTCGTAAAATGACAGAACCCGACGCAGCACGGAGCGCGGCGCGATGTCGATCAGCTTGCCGTTGACGTCGAAACAGTCGTGGATCACCTGTGCAGTGGGCTCCAGCGCCCAGGGGACAAAACGGATGGTGTTGGGGTCGGGATAGAGCTGCATGTCCCGCTCCAGCGGGTCGATCATGCTGTCGTCATCCGGATATTCGCCGGTCACCGTCTGGGTGAAAATCACCTCGGGCAGACGCATGCCCCCTTCACGCAAAAACTTGTTGGCTGGGATGATCTTGCCCCGGGCGTTGCCGGTGAAATCCGGGAACAGGCACTCCACTTCCGTGATGCGATTGCTCTCCATCCAGCCTTTGATACTGTCCATGTTAAACCCCGACTTTACGGTTGCCATTGGCAAGGGTGTCTAATATATGGAACACCCTTGTTATAAAATTGTAATCAACATCACCATAAAAGCCCGCCATCAAGGGCAATGTCAAGCGGGCGTGTTTAAAAAACTATAAATAACGGCGTATATAATGACCAAGGCGGCACCAAATACTAAACACTCAAATCCGTACGAAGCCCCCCTCTCATCGTTGCAAAGGCGATGCCAACAGAGGGTGAAGCAGGCGCCAGATCCCGACCAATCCCCCGCAGGAACGGACCATTTTTTTGCAAGGGCGCACAATCCTTATCCTATTTGCTTTGCTTGGCTGCATTTTTTTGGTACAAGGCCCGCCCTGATTTGCACTCTCTTGCATGAAACAGGTGCAAATCGGGATACAAGGGCTTGGTCTGTAGGCAGACAGCCCCCATAAACAGGGATAATTGGGTTAGTAAACTGACTGGTAGTTAATCGTATGTGTGATTTCATGACTGAAGACCAACTGGCCTTTTACAAGGGGCAGATCGAGCGACAGATCGTCGAGCTCGAAGAGCGCCTGAACTCCCAGGCCAGCCAGGCCATCGCCACCGACACCAACGAGATGGCTGATGAAATTGACCGTGCCAGTATCGAGGAAGCCCGCCGTCTGGAGCTGAACCGCATCGAGCACGACAAGCTGCACCTGCGCAAGCTGCGGGGCGCATTGAAGCGCATCAGCGAAGGGGATTTTGGTTACTGCGAATCTTGCGGTGACGAGATCTCCCTCAAGCGGCTGCATGCCCGTCCGGAATCCCGTTTCTGCGTCGAATGCCAGAGCACCAAGGAATTTAACGATACCCACGTGTTCCGTCGCGTAGCCTGATTCTTCGAAGAACCGTCACCATTCTGGTGCAACAGACGCCAGCAAGGCAGGGCCCCGCGCTCAAACCTTGCACAACGCCTCGCAGCAAGATGGTGACAAGTTCTGTTAGACTCCGGACACCTTCCGGAATCTACAGGAGAACAGAGAGTGAAATGGCTCATCAAGCTGTGCTTGTGCCTGCCACTGCTGGCACAAGCACAGGTTCTGACGGTCAAGGTCCCCAGCCGCCCCGTCAACAATCTTGACCAGGAGTACCAGTACAAGCTGCTGGAACTGGCCCTGACCCGCTCCGGGCAACCCTTTCGCATCCAGCCTGTCGAACTCGACCTCAACCAGTTCACCCTCCAGCAGCAGCTGAGCAAGGGCAAGACCATCAACGTCTTCTGGATGGGCACCTCCAGCGAGCTCGAATCCTCCCTGATTGCCGTCCCCATTCCGCTGTTTCGCGGGCTGGAAGGATTGCGGCTGTCCTTCATCCACGCGGATGCTCAGGAGAAGTTCAACCAGATCAATAACCTGGCCGACCTCAAACAGCTGAAGGCGGCGCAAGGGGTCGGTTGGGCCGATAACAAAATTCTGGAAAATGCGGGCATCCCGACCTTATCCGGCCGATACAGCAGCCTGTTTCGCCTTATCAACGACGGCGACAAGATCGACTTCTTCCCGCGCGCCATGGTGGAGATCTTCGCCGAGCGCAGCGAACTGGTGGCGCAGTATCCCAACCTCGCCATCGAGCAGCATCTGCTGATCCGCTACCCCTTCGCCCAGTTCTTCTTCGTCAGCCCCGAATACCCCAAGCTGGCCAAGGCGATTCAGACCGGGCTGGAGCGGGCCTATGCCGATGGCAGCTTTATGAAGTTCTTCAATGACAACCCCAAGATCCGCGAAGCGCTCGCCAGCGCCAACCTCGATCAGCGGGTCACCATCGCCCTGCCCAATCCGGATATGACCCCGTTGCTAAAATCCATTCCGGCCCAATATTGGGAGTATCCACCGCAGGGATAAACATCGCGAGCGCCTGACCACGAAGGTCAGGCAGCGAGAACACAGTGCTCCAGGGGGGTGTCATAAAGGGAATCCAGGAGTGGTTTGAGGGGTACGGCCAGAGTCATCGCCATCCGGTCAACGTCGCCATCCACAAGCTGGCGGTACCCGGCATCTATCTCTGCTCGCTGGCACTGCTCTGGATAGCCCAGTTTGTCGGCCACAAGATCGAGGGCAAGCGCCCCTCCTTCCTCGCCGACCTGCAATTTCTGCTGATAAGCCCCGCCTCGGTGCTTGCCAGCCTCTATCGTCGCCTGGGCATTCCCTATTGAGGAGTGCCGGGCCAACAGGAGAGACCATGACACATAACCACACGCGACATAACGCCCTGCGCCGCGCCCTGCCCCTGCTGCTGGGGGCCCTGTTTACCGGCCCGGCGCTGGCCGACAAGGCCGACCCGGTCGGTGAAGTGAGCACCGCCTTCAAGCTGTTTGGCCCGAACCACAAGATCCTGGTGGAGGCGTTCGACGACCCGCGCATCGACGGCGTCGCCTGCTATCTGGCGCGCCCCAAGACCGGTGGTGTAAAAGGCGGGCTGGGACTGGCGGAAGATCCCTCCCACGCCTCCCTGTCGTGCCACCAGATCGGCCCCATCACCCTGCCCGAAAAGCTGAAGGCGGGAGAAGAGGTGTTCGATGTCAGCACCTCGCTGGTGTTCAAGGAGCAGAAAGTGGTGCGTTTTTACGACAAGAAACGCAATGCACTGGTTTACCTGACCTACAGCACCAAACTGGTGGATGGTTCGTACAAGAGTGCAGTCAGCGCCGTTCCCATCATGCCATGGGGACAATAACCAGCCGGTTTGTCCGGTGATAGCTGACCCATTTTGTTGTAATTTGACGACACACACGCTGCGGAGCACATACCATGAAAGTCGCCGTATTCAGTACCAAGAGCTATGACAAAGAGCATTTCAACCAGGCCAACAGCCAGTACGGCTTCGACCTGGAGTTTTTCGATGTGCGGCTGGAGGCCAAAACGGCCCGACTGGCTCACGGCTTCCCGGTGGTGTGTCTGTTCGTCAATGACGATGCCGACCGCGAGGTATTGACCGAACTGGCTGCCAACGGCACCCAGGTGATTGCCCTGCGCTGCGCCGGTTACAACAACGTGGACCTGGCCGCTGCCAAAGAGCTGGGGCTGAAAGTGGTGCGAGTGCCCGCCTACTCCCCCGAGGCGACCGCCGAGCATGCGGTCGGCATGATGATGTGCCTCAACCGCCGCATCCATAAGGCTTATCAGCGCACCCGCGACGCAAACTTCTCGCTGGAAGGGCTGGTCGGCTTCAACATGCATGGCAAGACCGTTGGCGTCATCGGTACCGGCAAGATCGGTCTGGCCGCCCTGCGCATCCTCAAGGGCTTCGGGGTTCGCCTGCTGGTCAACGATCCTTACCAGAATCCGGCAGCCATCGAGCTGGGAGCCGAGTACGTGGATCTCGATACCCTGTTCCGCCAATCCGACATCATCAGCCTGCACTGCCCGCTGTTCAAAGAGAACTACCACCTGTTGAACAAGGAGGCGTTCGCCAAGATGAAGGACGGGGTGATGATCATCAACACCAGCCGTGGCGGCCTGCTCGACTCCAACGCCGCCATTGAGGCGCTCAAGACCTCCCGTATCGGCGCGCTGGGGCTGGACGTCTACGAAGAGGAAGAGGATCTCTTCTTCTCCGACAAGTCCAACGAGGTGATCACCGATGACGTGTTCCGCCGCCTGTCAGCCTGCCACAACGTGCTGTTCACCGGTCATCAGGCGTTCCTGACCCGCGAGGCGCTGCACGCCATCGCCGACACCACCCTCGGCAATATCCGCGCCATCGAGAGCCAGGGCCGCTGCGACAACGAAGTGGAATAGGGGCTCGCCCTCTCTTCGTCACGCGCCGGGTTGTGAGACCCGGCGCCTTCGGGTAGGCTAGCCCCCCTTTTTTATTCAGGAGTCTGGCGCCCATGTTTATCGGATTTGATTACGGCACCTCCAACTGTGCCGTGGCCGTGATGGAACAAGGTAGCCCCAGGCTGCTGAATCTTGGCGCATCCCGCTATCTCCCCTCCACCCTGCACGCGCCCCACCGGGATGCTATTGCCGGTCTGTTGGCCGAAGGGCTGGCCCCCGCCCAGCAGGCGGAGTACCTCAAGCTGCGTGGCCCCGTGGTCACCCGCGCCCAGATGGTTCGTCGCCAGATGCGCGAAGAGGGACTGATCGACGAGCTGAGCTTTGGCGGTGCCGCGCTGGAGCGCTATCTGGAAGAGCCGGACGACGGCTACTACATCAAGTCGCCGAAATCCTTCCTCGGCGCCTATGGCCTCAAGGCCCCCCAGATCGCCCTGTTTGAAGACATCGTCTGCGCCATGATGCTCCATGTCCGCCAGCAGGCCGAGCAGCAGCTCGGTGCCCCGATCCGCCAGGCGGTGATCGGCCGTCCGGTCAACTTCCAGGGTCTGGCGGGGGAAGAGAGCAACCAGCAAGCTATCGCCATCCTGACCGAGGCGGCCCGTCTGGCCGGTTTCGAGCAGGTGGAGTTCCTCTATGAACCGGTGGCCGCCGGGTTTGAATTCGAGGCGCGCCTCACCGAAGACGCCGTGGTGCTGGTGGTGGATATCGGCGGCGGTACCACCGACTGCTCCATGCTGCGGATGGGTCCCAGCTACCGCGATCAGCTGGATCGCAGCGGCGATCTGCTCGGCCACAGCGGCCAGCGGATCGGCGGCAACGACTTCGACATCCGCCTGACGGTGGAGGGGATGATGCCGCTACTCGGCATGCACGAGACCCTCAAGACCGGCAAGCCGCTGCCCCACCCGCTGTTCTGGGATGCGGCCGCCATCAACGACGTCAGCGCCCAGAGCCGCTTCTACAGCCTCGACACCGCCCGCCAGCTGCAGGACCTGCAGCTCGACAGCCAACCCGGCAGCAAGCTGGGTCGTCTGGCCAGCCTGCGGGCCCACAAGCTGAGCCACCAGCTGGTGTGGCGTGCCGAGCAGGGCAAGATCGCCCTCTCGGAGCAGGAACTCAATCGCCAGTCGCTGGCCGAGCTGGAAAAAGGGTTGGAAGCTGAGCTGACCCGCGAACAGCTGGCCAACGCTTCGGCCCTGCTGCTGGAGAAGATTGGCGAGCTGATGGACGAAGCGATTGCCGCCGCCGGTGTGCAGCCGGATCGCATCTTCGTCACCGGTGGTAGCGCCCGCTCGCCGCTGATCGCCAGCTTTATCCGCCAGAAGCTCCCGTCCATCCCGCTTGAAGGGGGCGATGACTTCGGCTCGGTGGCCGCCGGTCTCGCCCGTTATGCCGAGCGGCTGTTCGCCAACTGAGCCCTGAGATAGCGTAAATCGATGGCAACATCACCCGTGTGTTGCCATTAAGCGACAGTCGTGCGGGACAAGGGGCGACAGAAGCGGTCGGTCGTCCCCTCTCCCGCCCTGCTCCTGACTGCCCAAAAAGGGTATTCTTGACGCTCCCCCAACCGGAGCCCCCTCATGCCCAGATTGCCCTTTTTGTTGCTGGTCCCCCTGTTACTGCTCGCTGGCTGCAGCTCGACCGCCTTTGTTCAGCAAGATCTGCAACACCACCACTGGGTACTGAGCAAACTGGATGGCCAGCCGATCAAGGCCCCCCGCGACAATCCCCCCGATTTCGAGATCGGCGAACACTTCACCGTCAACGGCATCGCCGGTTGCAACCGCTACTTCGGACAAGGCCATCTGGAAGATGACAAACTGTGGGTCACCAGTCTGGGCAGCACCGAAATGGCCTGCATGCCACCGCTCGACACCATAGAACAGGCCGTACTGACCACCCTTACCGAGGGGGCGACCCTGAGCGGCACCAGTCAGAACCTGATCCTGCAGGGCAAACAGCACCGTTTGGAATACACCCTGCGCGACTGGGTGTTCTAGCGCTCACAAAGCCGCATCACAAACAGGAACATGTTGTCCGGCTGTGGCACAATATGAGGCAGAGTTCGCAACGGAGGCTGCCTCAGCCATGTCGATGGATCGCCTGTTTGACAAGATCAAACAACTCCCCACTATTCCCAAGCTGCTGCACGAGTTGATGCAGAGCTTCAACGACGAGAATGCCCGCATCGACGAGATTGCGGCCAAGATCGCCATGGATCAGGTGATCAGCGTCAAGGTGCTGCGGATGGCCAACTCGGCCGCCCTGCGCCGGGGCAACGAAGTGACTTCTATTGAACAGGCGGTGATCCGGCTCGGCTTCAACCGGCTGCGCTCCGTGGTGGTCGCCTCCGGCATCATCGGCACCTTCAAGGCCCCGCCCAGCTTCGACAAGAACAAGTTCTGGACCGAGACCTTCCAGGTCGCCACCATAGCCAAAACCCTGGCCCAAGAGGCCAAGGTGATGGATCCCGAGACCGCCTTCACCTGCGCTCTGATCCACAACATCGGCGAACTGCTTATCCAGAGCACCTTGCCGGAAGAGGCCGAGCTCATCAACATGGCGCTCCAGAACGGCAGCAGCCGGGTCGAGGCCCAGCGGGAGATGCTGGGCTACGACTATGCCCAGCTCGGTGCCGAGCTGGCGCGGCGCTGGAACCTCTCCGAGGCCTTCGTCGATGCCATCTCCCAACAGCTTGACCCGCTCTCCCACGATCCGGTCAGCAAGGAGGCAGTACTGATCCGCCTCGCCGTGTTTATCTCCTTCGCCTGGAACGCGGGCGTGCCTGCCCAGGCCATCATCGCCCGCTTCCCCAAACCGCTCGCCGATCAGCTGGGACTGGATCCCAAGTCGCTGGCAGGCCAGCTCGAAACATTGCATGAACAGGGTAATGCCCTCGCCGATCTTCTGACTCAATAAGCATCATGACCCATCCGTTTCTGTTTCATCCCCAGGTGGCGCCCTGGTTCAAAGAGAGCGCCGACGCACTGCAATTGACTCTTTTTAGCGAGCTGGATGCGCCGATCCGCGAGGTGTGGCTGCGCCACGAGCCGGATAACGAGGAGTTCCTGATCCCGATGACAGCGGTCTCCACCCGCGATCGGCTGCAGGTGTGGCAGGCGACCCTGCCGCTCATCAAGGGACAGGATATCCACCTCTACAGCTTCAAGTGCCTCACCGACGAGGAGCAGTGGTGGCTGCACGGAGCGGGCGTCAGCGCGTCCATGCCGCCACGGGAGCAGCATTTTCGCTTCAACAGCCTGCACCAGCCACCGGCTTGGGTGCAGGATCAGGTGTTCTACCAGATCTTCCCCGACCGCTTCTGCAACGGCGATCCGTCGCTGAGCGTCAAGCATCACGAGTACGAGTACCGAGGCAAGGCGGTCATCAGCAAGGCGTGGGGCGAGCCGGTCAGCCGCCACGAAGAGGGTCACGGCGCCTGCGAGTTTTACGGTGGCGATCTGGCGGGGATAGATGCCAAGCTCCACTACCTGCAATCTCTCGGGGTGACGGCGCTCTACCTCAACCCCATCTTCGATTCTCCGAGCAACCACAAGTACGACACCCAGGACTACTTCAAGGTGGACGCCCACCTCGGCAGCAACGAGCAGTTCGCCGAGCTGACCCGCAACCTGCACCAGCGCGGCATGAAGATCATTCTCGATGCGGTGGTCAACCACACCTCTACCGAGCATCCCTGGTTCTGCCCGCCGCTCGGGGCCCAGAGCAACCCGGACTCCCCGTGGCGCAGCTTCTACACCTTTGATAAAGAAGGGGATTACGTCAGCTGGAAGGGCATTCGCAGCCTGCCCAAGCTCGACTTCTCCTGCGAGAAGGTACAGGACGCCGTCTATCGGGCCGACGACGCCATCCTCCGTTACTGGATGCGCGCCCCCTACCAGATCGATGGCTGGCGCTTTGACGTCATCCACATGCTGGGCGAGCGCGGCACCGCCGAGGGCAACCGCCGCCATGTACGCGCCATTCGCGGGGCAGTGAAGCAGGAGAACCCGGACGCCTATGTGCTCGGCGAACACTTCTTCGAGGCGAGCCAGTGGCTGCAAGGGGATCAGGAGGATGGCGCCATGAACTACTATGGCTTCGCCCACCCGATCCGCGCCTTCCTGGCTGGCAAGGACATCGCCTACCACCCCATCAAGATCAGCGCCGAAGAGCTGGATCGCTGGCTCAAGCTGGCGCGGGCCCATATCCCGTTCAAGAACCAGCTGGCCCAGTTCAACCTGCTGGACAGCCACGATACCGCCCGCTTCCTCCACCTGCTGGGTGAAGACAAGCAGCGGATGCAGCTGGCCGCCACCCTGCTGCTCACCTATATCGGTGTGCCGTCCATCTACTACGGCGATGAAGTGGGGCTCTCCGGCGGTAACGACCCGGACTGCCGCCGCTGCTTCCCGTGGGATACCACAGACTGGGATCATGTGCTGCACGACCACTATCGTCGGCTGATCCAGATCCGCCGCCAGCGCCCTTCCCTGCGCCGTGGCGATATCCAGACCCTCTACGCCGGGCCCCACAGCTATGTGTTCGCCCGTACCCTGCAAAGCGATCAGGTGGTGGTGGCCTGCAACCGCCATCCGAGCGAGCCACGCACCATCAGCCTGCCCCTGTGGCAGACCGCCAGTCCGGCCAGCCGCTTCACCGACGCCTTCAACGGCGAGAAGTTCGAAGTGGTGCAGGGCGAGGTGCAGCTCACCATCCCCGCCAACTCGGCCCGGGTGCTGATCTCCAGCTGAGTGGGCAACTGACATGCTGAAAAACAAAACCGGAGCCCAAGGCTCCGGTTTTTTATTCCATTCAATCCACCATGACGTCTGGCCCCTAGCCAGCCACCATCAGTAGTTGATGCTGACGTAGGGCACTTCCGGCACCTGCCAGCGCTGCTTGAGGTAGACGGTGAGCACGAAGAAGAAGTTGGCCAGCAGGTTGGCGAAGCGATAGAGAATGGGATCGAAGGCCACCCCGCTTTCTTCCAGCCTGACCAGCAGCCGCACCACCTTCTTGCTGCCACAGCGGCACAGATGGAGGGTGGGAATGGGCTGCGGCCCCTGTGGCAGCACAAAACCGGTGACGCTGCCGCGACTCGCCTCGTTGTAGTGGTCGTAACGGGCCTTGAGCCACTCAAGATCTGCATCGAAGACCCCCAGCTTGCCGCGTACCGAGCCGTTTAGGTTGTAGATAAGTCGCTGCAACGCCGCGAGATCCGCCATCACGGGCCGGGTATCCGCATCCGGCGCAAGGTGTGACAGCACGGCCCCGACCTGACAGCAGAGCTCGTCGGTGGCGATTTCAAAATCACACTTGAGCGAGGTTTCGAAGATAAAGGGGTAGCAGAGCTCGCGCTTGTCTCTTGGCTTCTTGGGGTTCATGGGGCAACCGGATTGGATAAAAGGCCAGTTTGCCAGCCCTGGGAAGGGCTGGCAAACGGCAGCTCATTACTTGCGTTACGCGCTGTGGCTCAGGCGTTCTTACTGGCGGGCTCGGTGGAGGGCTGGAACTGGTTGATCATCCGCAGCGCCTCCAGCATCCGCTGGTTGAAGCTGGTGAAGCGATCGACCTGCGCCGGTTCCTCTTCTCCTCTCGCGGCCAGCACGGCCGGGGTCAGCGCCTGTTGCTGGGATGGTGGCAGCAGGGTATCCGCCTGTTTCTGCATCTGATCCAGCTTGGGCAGGTAGTCTGCAAACGGCTTGATCAGATCCTGCAGGGAGTGCGCCCCCTGATAGGTCTGGCTCAGCTTGACACTCTGCTTGAGCTTGAGGGAGTAGGAGGCCAGCTGGCTGTCATCCAGTTTCAGCTCGCCCGCCTTGTCCAGCAGATCCTCGAAGTTGCCGGAGAAGAAGCTCCCCGCCAGCTCGTCGATCCCCTTGACCAGCTTGCCGATGGACTCCATCTCGTCGCTGCTGAGGTCCCCCTCCAGCGAGAAGCTGAAGCTCTGGCTCGACTTGAGGCTGAACTGGCTGCCGCTCTCGCTGCTCTGGGACTTGGTCTGCCAGCTGTCGTTGAATCGCAGCACCACCTTGTCGCCATCCTTGGTCTGGATCTCCAGATACCCCTGCTGGCGACTGGCCATCTCGGCCTGTCCCATGTCGGTCGGAGAAATCTTGCCGAAGAACTCCTTCTCGAACTCCTCGAGCCCTTTCTGGATCAGCTTGTAGCTCTGATCGATACCGGTTTTGATATCCTCGTTGTCGGTCGCCCACTTGCCGAGCTGCTTCTTCGCCTCGTCAAAGCCCTTGTCGACCCCCTTGCGGGCCTGCTCCATCATCCCGGTCAGGTCGTCGTCGGATTTGCCATCAGCCCGCGCGGCACCAAGCCGCCCGGTCACGAACTGCAGCACGTTGTCCGCCACCGACTGGAAGTCGAACAGGGTCTCAGGGGTGATCTCCTCGGGCTCTTTCACCTTCGGCGCCTGATAGCCCTGGCCGTTGATCTCCAGCGAGAACTGCAACGCCTGCTGGATCAGCACCTGCGCCCACTTGGGCGGCTTGTGCAAGGAGACCTCCTCCTCGCTCTTGACCTGTTTCTGCTCCGCCTGTTGGGGCGATTTGGGAGAAACACCCACTCCCTTGGGTTGGGCTGCGCCCACGCCTTCGATCTGCATAATGTGTCCTCCCACCATGCCTGTAGATCAGCTATCGGCCTGACTGGACACTTCTTGACCACAAAATGCTGGACAATCTGCGGCTGGCTTTTAAAATCGGGCCCCTTTGGGTGGCCTGTTGCCTTCCCCCGATTTCGACCCGGCCAGACCGGTGTGCATGTGAGGTATTTATGACCCAATCCCAACAGCCTTCCGCGAACGCTCCGGCGCCCAGAACCGCGGCCGACTATCAGGCCCAACTCGACGAAAAGCGCGCTCGCCTCACCGAGCTGTTTGCCGGCTTCACCCTCCCGGCGCTGGAAGTGCACAGCTCACCGGCGGAGTACTACCGGATGCGCGCCGAATTTCGCATCTGGCACGAAGGGGATGACCTCTTCCACTGCATGTATGCCCCGGCGACCAAAGAGATCATCAAGATAGACCACTTCCCTACCGCCAGCCGCCTCATCAACCAGTTGATGCCGCTGCTGCTGGAGGGGCTGCGCCCACACCCGGTGCTGCGCCGCAAGCTGTTCCAGATCGACTACCTCTCCACCCAGTCCGGCCAGATCATTGTCAGCCTGCTCTATCACCGCAAGCTGGAAGCAGAGTGGCAACAAGCCGCCGAAGCGCTGCAGGCCGATCTGCGCGCCAAGGGGTTCGAGCTACAGCTGATTGGCCGCGCCCACAAGCAGAAGATCTGTCTGGGGGATGACTTCGTCATCGAACAGCTCAACGTGGCGGGTCGCCAGCTCACCTACAAACAGGTGGAGAACAGCTTCACCCAGCCCAACGCCGCCATCAACGAGCAGATGCTGGCCTGGGCGCTGGATGTGACCAAGGGGAGCGAAGGGGACCTGCTGGAGCTCTATTGCGGCAACGGCAACTTCTCCATCGCGCTGGCGCAGAACTTCCGCAAGGTGCTGGCCACCGAAATCGCCAAGCCGAGCGTCGACTCCGCCCAGTTCAACATTGCCGCCAACGGCGTCGACAACCTGATCATCCTGCGCATGTCGGCCGAGGAGTTCACCATGGCGATGCGTGGCGAGCGGGAGTTCAACCGCCTCAAGGGGGTCGATCTCAAGAGCTACCAGTGCAACACCATCTTCGTCGATCCGCCCCGCGCCGGTCTTGACGATGCCACCGTCAAGCTGGTGCAGGAGTACGACAACATCCTCTACATCTCCTGCAACCCCGAAACCCTGCAGGCCAACATGGCCGTGCTGGGCGAAACCCACGAGATCGCCCGTTTCGCCCTGTTCGACCAGTTCCCCTGGACCCATCACATGGAAGCCGGAGTCTATCTGCGCCGCAAGGCCGGCTGATTCAGGCAGACAGGAAAACAACAACAGGGCCGGATGGCCCTGTTTTGTTATTGACTGAACACCGGCCTCACTCCAGCCGGAAGTGACCCACGATCTCCCGCAGCCGGTCGTAGGTCTGCTGCATCGCCACGGAGCTGGCAACCGTCGCTTCGCCATTGTGGGTCAGCTGACGGATCACTTCGGCGATGGCGCTCATGTTGCGGTTGATCTCTTCGGCCACCGCGCTCTGCTGCTCCGCCGCCGTGGCGATATGGCTGATGAGATCGTTGATCTCCACTACTTCCCCTGCCATCAGATCCAGCGACTCGTTGACCCTGGTGGTGTTCTCGGCCGCCCCCTGACAGCTCTGCTTGGTGTTGCCCATGGCATCCACCACAGTTCGGGTGCCCCGCTGCAGACTGGCCAGCATGGTCTGGATCTCGGCTGTGCTCTGCTGGGTACGGGCCGCGAGGGAACGCACCTCATCAGCCACCACCGCAAAACCTCGCCCCTGTTCACCGGCGCGGGCCGCCTCGATGGCGGCGTTGAGCGCCAGCAGGTTGGTCTGCTCGGCAATGCTGCCGATCACCCCGAGCACGGAACCAATCTGCTGCACATCCTGCTGCATCGCTTCGATGGAGCGGGCTGTGGCTTCCACTTCGTCCACCAGCGCCATCACGCTGGCCATCGCCTGATCCACCACCTGACGGGACTGGCTCGCCAGCTGCTGGCTCTGGCCGGTGAGTTGGGCGGTGCTGGCCGCACTCTCGGAGACGGAGACCGCGGTGCGGCTCATCTCGTTGATGGCAGTCACCACCTGCTCGGTCTCGCGTACATGATCCGCCAGCAGAGACTGGGCGGCACCGGTCTGGCTGGCCAGCCCTTCTATACCACTGTTGAGCTGGCCGCTCGCCTGCCGCACCTCCCCCATCATCTCCTGCAACCGCTCGATAAAGCGGTTGATGCCGGCCGAGATCTGGCCAAGGTCATCCTTGCTGGTCACCGCCAGCCGGCGGGTGAGATCGCCACTGCCACGGGAGAGCTCCAGCACCAGATCCCGCAACGAGAGAATGGGGCGATAGGCCACGTTGAGCGCCAGCATCGCCAGCACCATCACCACGATCGCCACGCCGCACAGCGCCATGATGATCTGGCCGTTGAGGGCCCGGGTCATGGCCCGGATGTAGTCAAGGTCGATGTAGCCGGTCAGCGTCCAGCTGCTGCCGCGGATATCCAGCTGGTTGGGGCGTGCTTCACTCTCCCCCTGCGGCTTGCTGTCATAGAGGCTGTTGCCCTGACTGTCGGCCAGCGAGAAGTAGCGGCCATCGCCACTCATCTTCTCCAGCAGGCTTTTGAACTCGCTCATGTCGAGGTAGTAGAGATAGGCGGAATCGGCACCGCGCGGCACCAGAATGGTGATGACCGGCTTGCCATCCACCTGTTGCAGCGGGCTGACGGTGATCTGGTTGTTGGCGGCGGGGATCAGCTTGCGCAGGGCATCAACCTTGGCGCTGTCGTTGATGACCCCGCTCACGTCGAATGCCATGTCGCCGATCACCTTGACGATGTTGTGAAAGCCGGTCTCTTGCAGGGTCTTCTTGACGTTGGTCACCCCGAAGTTGAGGTTGGCGGCCAACAGGATTTTCTGATTGATGTCGCTGGCCAGCTTCTCTTTGACCAGAGTTATCTGCTCGGTGATGTTGTGGGTGGCCTGAGTGCGAATGTAGCCACTGATGAAGTGATTCACGCTGAGTCCGGCGGTGCCGATGGTGACCAGAATGGCCAGTAGCAGCAAGAGGTAAATCTTGACCTTGAATGGCATGGGTTCCCTCCAGAAGAGAGGGCTGGCAACGCCAACCCTCCCTGCCAATCGTTATTTCTTCTTGGCGTACTTCATGGAGTCCAGGGCCACCGCCAGAATGATGATGCCGCCCTTGATGATGAACTGCCAGTAAGGGCTGACGCCGATATAGGTCAAACCATAGTTGATCAGGGTGAAGATAAGTACGCCGGTGATCACACCCGCGACCGTTCCCACCCCGCCGGCAAACGACACGCCACCCACCACGCACGCCGCGATAGCATCCAGCTCGTACATGAAGCCGAGGTTGTTGGTGGCGCTACCGATCCGGCCCGCTTCCAGCATACCGCCGAAGGCGTAGAAGACCCCTGCCAGCGCATAGATCATCACCAGATTGACCGCCACGTTGACGCCGGAGACCTTGGCTGCCTCGGGGTTGCCACCGATGGCGAAGATGTTTTTGCCAAAGCGGGTCTTGTTCCACAGCACCCAGACAAAGACGCTGGCGATGGCCGCGTAGAAGGTAAGATAGGAGAGCTTGAATCCTCCTATCCGGATAAACCCTTGGGCGAAGCTGGAGAAGCGAGGGTCAAACCCGGCCACCGGCGAGGCCCCGACCGAGTCAAAGTAGAGGGAGTTGATACCATAGACGATGATCATGGTGCCCAGAGTGGTAATGAACGGGGTAACGTTCAGGTAGGCCACAATGAGACCGTTGACCAGACCAATCAGCGCCCCCACCACACACACCAGCAGGATCACCGCAGGAATGGGCACCTCCCCCAGCGTCGGGAACACCTTGTTGACGTTGGTCAGCGCCTGCAACATGGTTGCTGCTATGAGTGCCGCCAGACCGACCTGACGACCGGCCGAGAGATCCGTCCCCTGAGTGATGATGATACCCGCCACCCCCAGCGCTATGATGACCCGCACCGAGGACTGGGTCAGGATGTTGCTGAAGTTGGTGAGGCTCAGGAAGGAGGGCTCCTGGATCACGATGACCATGAGCAGCACCAGCAGCACCAGATAGATGGCGTTTTCCTTGAGCGCCTGCATCAGATTGAAATTTTTAGCCGACTCCATAAATGTCTTCCTGTCTCTAGAGGTACAGAGATGCCAGGCGCAGTATCTCGCTCTGGTCAGTTTCTTTGGTATTGACGATCCCGGCGACCCGGCCATTGCTCATCACCATGATGCGGTCGGTGATCCCCAGCAATTCCGGCATCTCTGACGAGATGATGATGATCCCTTTGTCCTTCTTCGCCAGCTCCAGGATGAGCTGGTAGATCTCGAACTTGGCCCCGACGTCGATGCCGCGGGTGGGCTCGTCGAGCATCAGGATCTCCGGCTGGGTCAGCAGCCAGCGACCGATGATCACCTTCTGCTGGTTGCCCCCGGAGAGGGAACCGATCTGGGTCTGCTGGGTCGGCGTCTTGACCCGCATGGAGTCGATCACCCACTGGGTATCGCTCTTCATCTTGTTGTCGCTGAGCAGCCCCATGGAGCCCTTGTAGCTGTCCATGTTGGCGATCAGGGAGTTGAAGGCGATATCGAGTCGGGAGTAGATACCGGTGGAGCGGCGCTCTTCCGTCACCAGCGCAAAGCCGTTGCGGATCGCTTCGTGGGCGTTGTGGTTGGCTACCTCTTTGCCGTGCAGCTTGATGCTGCCCTGACTGCGATCGCGAATACCGAACAGGGTCTCGACGATGTCGGTGCGCTTGGCCCCCACCAGTCCGGCGATGCCGAGGATCTCCCCCTTGTGCAGGTTGAAGGTGATGTCCTGAATGGAGGGCTGGTTCTTCGCCGTCAGGTGTTCGATCTCGAGGATCACCTCTTTCGGCTGGTTGGTTTTTTCAGGGAAGCGCTGGGTCAGTTCACGGCCGACCATCATGCCGATGATCTGATCCATGGTCATGCCCTTGAGCGGCTGGGTTGCCACCCACTGACCATCCCGCAATATGGTGATCTCGTCACAGAGCTGGAAGATCTCCTCCATCTTGTGAGAGATGTAGACGATGCCGCACCCCTTCTCCTTCAACTTGTTGATGATCTTGAAGAGGTGGTTCACCTCTTTCTCGGTCAGGGAGGAAGTAGGTTCGTCCATGATGACGATCTTGGCATCGTAGGAGAACGCCTTGGCGATCTCGATCATCTGCATCTGGGAGACCGACAGGGTCGCGACCTTCACCTTGGGGTCGATGTCGATATCCAGCTCATCGAAGATGCGCTTGGTGTCGTCATACATCTTGCCGTGGTCGATAAACCACCCCTTGGTGGGGTAGCGGCCGAGCCACATGTTGTCCATCACGGTACGCTGCAGCACCAGGTTGAGCTCCTGATGCACCATGGAGACGCCATTTTCCAGCGCCTCTTTGGAGGAGGTGAAGTTGATCTCCTGCCCCTTGAAGAAGATCTTGCCCTGATCCTTCTCGTAAATGCCGAACAGGCACTTGAGCAGTGTGGATTTTCCCGCTCCGTTCTCGCCCATCAACGCATGCACAGAATGAGGACGGACCCGTAAATTGACATTATCGAGTGCCTTGACGCCGGGAAAGCTCTTACTGACGTCAATCATCTCCAACAGCCATTCTGATTGTTGCTGTGTTGTCATATCAGCCATCACATCTGGTTGAAAAAAGGGCAAGGGGATCTCCCTTGCCCTGGAGGAGGGAATTACTCGAATTGGGACAGGTTGTCTTTATCCACACCGACGTAGGCAACACGCACTACCTTGTCGACGATATTCCACTTGGTGCCTTCACCGGCCGGTTTGCCTTCAGCCAGGTTCTTGGTCAGCTCGAAGGTGGCTTTGGCCTGGTTGGCCGCATCGTTCAGTACGGTACCCGCCATGGCACCGCTCTTGACCATGGCCAACGCTTCCGGCAGCGCATCGACGCCGAATACCGGAATGGCAGTCTTGCCCTGGGCTTTCAGTGACTCGACTGCACCCATTGCCATGCCGTCGTTGTTGGCGATGACCACTTCGATCTTGTTGGCGTTGGGGCCGGAGATCCAGGCATCCATCTTGTCTTTCGCCATGGCGGTATCCCACATACCGGTATCCATGTGCAGTTGCTCGGTCTTGACGCCGCCATCGTTCAGGGTCTTGACCACGTAGGAGGTGCGCGCTTCGGCATCCGGGTGGCCCGGCTCCCCTTTCAGCAGCACGAACTGGATCACGCCATCCTTGTTCAGATCCCACTCCGGATGGGCTTTCCAGTGTTTGGCAATCAGCTGACCCTGGATGATCCCTGACTCCTTGGAGTCGGTACCCACGTAGTAGGCCTTGTCGTAGCTGGCCAGATCGGTAGCGCTCGGCTCCTTGTTGTAGAAGACCACCGGGATATCTTCGCCACGGGCTTTCTCAATCACTACCGGCGCCGCAGCGGGGTCAACCAGGTTGATGGCCAGCGCCTTCACCCCTTTGGCCAGCAGCACGTCGATCTGGTCGTTCTGCTTGGACTGGTCGTTCTGGGAGTCGTTCATCAGCAGTTCCACCCCCGGAGTGGCTGCCGCCTCCTTCTCGATGGCCTTGCGCACGACCGCCATGAAGTTGTCGTCGTACTTGTAGACGGTTACCCCGATACGGGTGTCAGCCTGGGCATTGGCTCCAGCCATCATGCCCATCAGCAGGGCGGCAACTGTGGTCAGTTTTTTCATTATGTGTGCTCCGATGTGTCTATCTGTGTTGTAGGGTGGCGAGCAATTGAGCAAGCGCCAATCAATGTAATCAGTTTGTTGTCATTTCTTCTGTGATCATGACGACAAAATGAAAACGTTTACACTCTGTTACATTGAAACTTTATATTTATTTTTCAAATACATATAAATAAAAATCAGATTTGAGACTCAATCTTTCCCACAGCATTGAGGCTAGTCGTTACTGGTCTGTTGTCAAAATGGCGCACTGGCTAGACAGTCGCTTCAATAGCTGGCTTAGCGGAGAGTGCAGCCCCAACGGTAACGACGCTCGAGCAGTTGATACTCGGGACGCACGCTCTGACTCCAGGAGTCATCCCCGCCCACCCCCATATGGGCGCCATCGAGGCAGACCCACAGCCCCTCTTCGGCCACCAGATCGCTCTGGTGACGGGCGGCGGCCAGCTGTTGCTGACTGAAGCGGCTGGCACTGAAATGGAAGCTGCCGTTCACCGTTGTGCTACCCAGCTGCAACTGGCGGGTATCGCAGCGCAAGCCGTTGTCACTCGGGAAGATGTAAGGGGTGTGCATCGCCTCCAGCGGCAAACTCCAGCGCCCCAGATCGGCGCCCAGCAGGCGATCCGGATAGTTCTCGTGAGGGCCACGCCCCAGCCATTCTGCTCGCGCTGGCACCTCGGCCAGATGAAGCAGCAGGCCGATCCTCGGCAGCGACGGCAGCACCTGTGCCAGCTCGGTCTCTATCTCGAGGCTCATAGCGCCATCGTCGGTAAAGCGGTGATGCCAGTGACTCACCAGCAGCAGCTCATCACGGTGGAAGTAGCCATGGCTGACCCGGATATCCCCTCCGGCGACCGCGATCCCCAGACAGCGGTGCTGCCACTGACCGAGGCCACAGCCCTGCCAGCGAGCAATCCAGGAGTTGGGGTCGGCGTGATCCGCTTCGCTGGTGCCGATGTCGTTGTCGAGCGGCGCCCGGTAGAAGTGATCCATGATCGGCGCCAGCAACTGCTCCTGCCCCGATTTTTGCCAACTGGTGATGCGGCCGCTCTGCTTGTCGAGCCGCCACTGGCTGTTTGCGGCGGTGATCCGCCAGCCATCCGGCTGCTCGCTCAGGGTAGCGGCAGCGACCGGCGCTGGCAGGGCAAGGGGAGTCGGCAGGGTGAACTGCTGATGGGCGACCTTGTGATCTGCCTGCGACCAGAGGGTGGCCTGGGGCTGAACGATGGCCAGATCGAGCCAGGCCAGTGAACCTGTCGCAAAGGGGGGCAACGCCTCGCTCAGGGTCAACTCGATCACCCCCTGTGGCGCCAGCTCAAGGGAAACCTCCCCCTGCAGCTGCACATGGCCGTTCTCGCACAGCTGCCAGCAAAGCCGCTCGTTGTCGGTTGCCCGAAACAGGTATTCGCTCTCGATCCGCACCCGCAGCGGGGTGTGCTCGAGCAGGGTGAAGCGGAACGGCTGCTGAGCCCGCTTCGCCTCGCACAGGGCGGGATGGGGGGTGCGATCCGGGAACAGCAGACCGTTGCAGCAGAACTGGCGATCGTTTTGCAGATCGCCAAAATCGCCGCCATAGCCCCAGTAGTGACGGCCATCGGCAGTGTATTTGTCGAGCCCCTGATCGACCCAATCCCAGACAAACCCGCCTTGCAGGCGTGGATGATCGCGAAACGCCTGCCAGTAGTGGGCGTAGCCCCCCAGACTGTTGCCCATGGCGTGGGCGTACTCGCAGAGGATCAGCGGTCGGCTCTCGCCGGGCAGGCCGATCCACTTGGCCAGCGCCCACTTGGGCACCGCCGGGAAGGGCTGATCCTGATGGGTTCTGGCATACATGGGGCAGATGATATCGGTGGCCGGGGTATCGGCCCCGCCCCCCTCGTACTGCACCGGACGGCTCGGGTCGCTGCGCTTGATCCAGCCATACATGGCATCGTGGGCCGGGCCGTAACCCGACTCGTTGCCGAGCGACCAGATGATGATCGAGGGGTGGTTGAAATCCCGTGCCACCATGCGGGTCGCCCGCTCCAGAAAAGCGTTGCTCCAGGCGGGATCCCGCGCAAGCCGCCCCATGGGGGTCATGCCGTGGGTCTCCAGATTCGCCTCGTCCACCACATAGAGGCCGAGCCGATCGCAGAAGCGATAGAAATCGGGGTGGTTGGGATAGTGGGAACAGCGCACCGCATTGAAGTTGTGCCGCTTCATCAGCAGCAGATCCCGCTCCATGGTGGCGCGATCGATGGCATAACCCTTGGCGGGATGGTGTTCATGACGGTTGGCACCGCGAACAAGCAGCGGCTGGCCGTTGACCCGCAGCAGGCCGCCACGGATCTCCACCACCCGAAAGCCCATATCGCACGCCTCGCTCTCGATAACCTGACCCTGCTCGTCGAGCAGGGTCAGGGTCAGGCGATAGAGATGGGGCGTCTCGGCGCTCCACTTGCGCGGCGCAGCCACGTCGAGCCAGAACTCGGCGCGATCGTCGTAAGCCCCTTTTTCATCAATGGCTTGGGTACCGATCGGCTGGCACAGGGTCGCGACCCGCTCGCCGCCGTCATAGAGATTGACCTCCACCGACAGACCGGCCCCATTAGCCACCTGCAGTGCAATCTTGAGACGGCCATCCCGATAGCAGGCATCCAGCTCGGGGGTCACCCGCATATCCATCAGATGACGGGACGGTTTGTGCAGCAGGCTGACGGAGCGGAAGATCCCCGACAGCCACCACATATCCTGATCTTCCAGATAGGAGCCGTCGGACCAGCGCAGCACCAGCACCGCCAATCGGTTGCGACCGCTCTGCAGATATGGGGTCAGATCGAATTCGGCGGGCAGCCGGCTGTCCTGGGAGTAACCTACCCAGCGGCCGTTGCAGAAGAGGTGGAAGGCACTGCTAACCCCGTCGAAGATGATCCGGCTCTGGCCGCTTGCCAGCCAGTCGGCGGGCAGTTCGAACTCGCGGGAGTAGCAACCGGTGGGGTTCTCTGCCGGCACCCGGGGCGGATCGCAGGGAAAGGGGTACTTGATATTGGTGTAGATGGGGCCATCGGTGAGCGGCCGCGCAGCCGGATAGGCGGCATCCAGCTGCCAGTTGCCCGGCACTGTAATGGGGCAAGCATCCACCAGATCCTGCGCCAGCCAGCTCTCGGGCACCAATTCGGGAGCGGCAAAGAAGGAGAAGCGCCACTCGCCATCGAGCAAGAGACGGGAGGAAGAGGCCAGATCACCCCTGGCATCCGCTTCGCTGCGCCAGCTGAACATGGGGGTATGGGCAGCCAGCCGGTTTACCGACGTAATGGCCTGAGTCTGCCAATCCTGACGCGCCACTATCTCCCTGAGCATTCACTCTCTCCCTGCTGATTGGAAAACGTATTCAGTCTAGAGAAGTATGACGCAGGGAACGGCGATCTCGCTCACACAGATGTAAACGATTACACTGATTTTGTTAAGTAAAGCGGAGTAAAAATGATTAAAAATAGGTAAAACAATAACTGTGCAAGAAACGGCCCCGAACAGGGCCACAAAGGGGGCTATCCGGCCCGAACCGGTGCCACCGAGTGGCGATTGATCAGGGTGGGGGTATAGATCCTGCTCTGGGTCGCGTCACTCTCCCCCGCCGCCAGCTGAATGGCCAGCTTGGCCGCCTGAGCCGCCATCAACTCGATGGGATAGCGCATGGTGGAGAGCTTGGGGCGCAAATATCTGGCATAGATGATGTCATCGAAGCCCACTACCGAGACCTCCTCCGGCACTCGCAGGCCGTTGTCGGCCAGCACAGAGATGGCGCCCGCCGCCATGGCATCGTTATAGGCCACCACGGCGGTCACCTTGAGCCCCTTGGCCAGCAGGTTGAGCATGGCACGCTCCCCCCCCTCCTCGTTCGGTGTGCCGCTCTCGATAAGCTCGGGATCGGCTGCCAGACCCGCCTCCATCAGCCCATCCTGATAACCCTGCAGGCGCAAGGTGGCATCCTCGATGGCGTGATCCGAGCTGATAAAGGCGATATGGCGGTGACCCAGTTCGATCAGGTGGCGAGTCGCCGTAGCCGCACCCAGCCGATTGTTGAGGGCGATGCATCGCCCTTTGAGGGCCGGAATATCGCGGTTGATCAGCACCATGCCGGGCACCCGCATGGCGTAATCGTAAAGTTCCTCGTCGCTCAGCGCCTTGCTGTGAACCACCAGCGCCTCGCAACGCTTGCCGATCAGTAGCTCGATCGCCTCACGCTCCTGACGCGCCTTGTGAAAACCGTTACCCATCAGCAGGTGAAGGTTCTGCTCGACGGCGATGCCGGAGACCCCCTTCACCAGTGCACCGAAGAAGGGATCCGCCACGTCACCGACCACTACCCCCATAGTGTCGCAGGTCTGGCTCACCAGTGCCCGCGCGTTGGCGTTGGGGGTGTAGCCCAGTTCGGCCATGGCCTTCTGCACCACTTCGCGAGACGCGGCACTGGCCTTGGGGGAGTTGTTCATCACCCGTGAAACCGTTGCCACCGACACATTGGCCAAACGGGCGACATCCTTGATGGTGCTCATGCTGTTTTCACTTCTTTCACTGTGCAATAGAGCGCCATTATACCCAGCAAACCCTTTGAAAACAGGGGTGAAACGCATATCTGCCATCAGGATGATCACAAAAACAGTGTAATCGTTTACACTGTTTTGCAAGCAAGCTCACAGTTTGGTCGCCACACCCTCGGCTAGACTGCTTCCAGACACTTTTTCAGTGGAGAGCAAGATGAACGTTCTGGTCACCGGCGGTTGCGGATATATCGGCAGCCACACCTGTCTGGCCCTACAAGCGGCAGGCATGAATCCCGTGGTGGTCGACAATCTCGGCAACAGCAAACGCAGCGTACTGGCCCGAGTCGCTGCCATCAGCGGCCAGCAACCCCTGTTCTATCAAGGGGATATTCGCGATGCGGCCCTGCTGGACCGGATCTTCGCCGAACAGCAGCTCGATGCAGTGATCCACTTTGCCGCCCTCAAGGCGGTCGGCGAGTCGACCCGCATTCCACTGGATTACTACGAGAACAATCTCGGCGGCACCCTCACCCTGCTGCAGGCGATGAAGCGGGCCGGGGTGCACAATCTGGTGTTCAGCTCCTCGGCCACCGTCTACGGCGATCCCGCCAGTCTGCCGATCCGCGAGGATTTCCCCCGCAGCGCCACCAACCCCTACGGTCGCTCC
This sequence comes from Aeromonas sp. R3-1, assembly GCF_040908345.1. Taxonomy (NCBI): domain Bacteria; kingdom Pseudomonadati; phylum Pseudomonadota; class Gammaproteobacteria; order Aeromonadales; family Aeromonadaceae; genus Aeromonas; species Aeromonas sp. R3-1. The sequence continues at coordinate 2,973 of NZ_JBFODN010000066.1, read as the reverse complement.
AAGCTGATCATCGAGGAGATCCTCGAGGATCTGCAGCTGGCCGAGCCGCACTGGAGCATGACCCTGCTGCGCTACTTCAATCCGGTCGGCGCCCACGAGTCGGGCACCATGGGGGAAGATCCCCAAGGCATTCCCAACAATCTGATGCCCTATATCACTCAGGTCGCCATCGGCCGTCGCGACTGCCTGTCTGTCTTTGGAAACGATTACCCCACCCCGGACGGCACCGGCGTGCGCGACTACATCCACGTGATGGATCTCGCCGAGGGGCATGTCAAGGCGCTGCAACACTGCGCCGGCAAGGGTGGCGTGCACACCTACAACCTGGGCACAGGTCAGGGCCAGAGCGTGTTGCAGCTGGTCGCCGCCTTCTCTGCCGCCTGTGGCAAGCCGCTGCCATTTCGCATCGAACCGCGCCGCCCGGGCGACATCGCCGCCTGCTGGGCCGATCCGGCCAAGGCGCAGCGTGAACTGGGCTGGCAGGCGACCCGCAACATCGACGCCATGTGCGCCGACAGCTGGCGCTGGCAATCCGCCAATCCGAACGGTTACGAGGAGTAGGCCTGCCTGCTCCCTGTTAATAAACGCCCCTATTTTTCAATACCTTATTCAGGAGAGATGATGTTCAACCCCGTCGATCATCCCCATCGCCGCTTCAACCCGCTGACCGGCCAGTATGTGCTGGTCTCCCCCCATCGGGCCAAACGCCCCTGGCAGGGACAGGTGGAGAAGGTGAGTCAGGCCCCCAAACAGGCCCACGATCCCGACTGCTTCCTCTGCGCGGGCAACACCCGGGTCACTGGCGACATCAACCCCGACTACAAGGGCACTTTTGTCTTTACCAACGACTTCGCCGCCCTGATGCAGGATACCCCGGCCGCCGATAGTGCCAGCGATCCCCTGTTGAAGCTGGAAGCCGCCCGCGGCACCAGCCGGGTCATCTGCTTCTCGCCGGATCACGGCAAGACCCTGCCCGAGCTGCCGCTGCCCGCCATCGAGGGGGTGATCACCACCTGGATGGATCAGGTCGCCGAGCTGGCGGCCCAGTGGGAGTGGGTGCAGGTCTTTGAAAACAAAGGGGCCGTCATGGGCTGCTCCAACCCGCACCCACACGGCCAGATCTGGGGCAGCGACTTCCTGCCCAACGAGATCGCCCGCGAAGAGCAGCACCAGCGCGACTGGCTGTCAGAGCATGGCCGCCCCATGCTGCTGGAGTATGTGGAGCGGGAGCTGGCGGATCGCTCGCGCATCGTGGTGGAGACCGAGCACTGGCTCGCCGTAGTTCCCTTCTGGGCCGCCTGGCCGTTCGAAACCCTGCTGCTGCCCAAGGCGCACGTCCCCTCCATGCTTAACCTGACCAAGGCCCAGCAACAGGATCTGGCGGTGGCGCTCAAGGAGCTCACCAGCCGCTACGACAACCTGTTCGAGTGCAGCTTCCCCTACTCCATGGGCTGGCACTTTGCGCCGCACAAATCGGATTGCCCCGAGGCGTGGCAGCTGCATGCCCACTTCTATCCGCCCCTGCTGCGCTCCGCCACCGTACGCAAATTCATGGTCGGCTTCGAGATGCTGGCCGAAACCCAGCGCGACCTGACTCCCGAGCAAGCCGCCGAACGGCTGCGTGCCCTGAGCCCCATTCACTACACCCAAACCACCCACACCAATGAGGAGGCCCTATGACCCCCAGCCAACGCGTCAGCACCGTTTTTGCCGAGCAATTTGCCAAAGTGCCCGATCTGCTGGTGCGCGCCCCCGGTCGCGTCAACCTCATCGGTGAACATACCGACTACAACGACGGCTTCGTGCTGCCCTGCGCCATCGACTACGAGACCTGCGTCGCCATCGGCCTGCGCGATGACCGGCAAGTGCAGGTGATCGCCGCCGACTACGACAACCAGCGCGACCAGTTCGACCTCGACCAGCCCATCGAGCACCACCCCGACCAACGCTGGAGCGACTACATCCGCGGCGTGGTGAAGTATCTGCAGGAGCGCGGTTATGCCCTGCGCGGCCTCGATCTGGTGGTCTCCGGCAACGTGCCGCAGGGGGCGGGGCTCTCCTCCTCTGCCTCGCTGGAAGTAGCCATCGGTCAGGCATGCAAAGAAGCGCTGGGGCTCAATATCAGCCAGGCCGAGATCGCCCTCAACGGCCAGCAGGCGGAGAACAAGTTCGTCGGCTGCAACTGCGGCATCATGGATCAGATGATCTCCGCCAGCGGCAAAACGGATCATGCCCTGCTGCTCGACTGCCGCTCGCTGGAGACCCGCCTCATCCCCATGCCGGTGGATCTGGCGGTGCTGATCGTCAACTCCAATGTGCGCCGCGGTCTGGTGGACAGCGAATACAACACCCGTCGCCAGCAGTGCGAAGCGGCCGCCCGTCACTACGGGGTCAAGGCGCTGCGCGACCTCGATCTGGCCGGACTGGAAGCGGGCAAGGCCGGGCTGGATGATGCTTGCTATCGTCGTGCCCGCCACATCGTCGGGGAAAATGCCCGCACCCTGGCGGCGGCCGATGCACTGGCAAGCCACGATCTGACCCGACTCGGCGAGCTGATGGCCGAGTCGCACGCCGCCATGCGCGATGACTTCGAGATCACAGTGCCCGCCATCGACGGTCTGGTGGATATCATCAAGACCAGGATTGGCACCGATGGCGGCGTGCGGATGACAGGTGGCGGCTTCGGCGGCTGCGTGGTCGCCCTGCTGCGCCCGGAGAAAGTGGCCGAGGTGATTGCCGCCGTCGAGGCGGAGTATCCGGCCATCTCGGGCCTCAAGGCCGACTGCTACGTCTGCTCTGCCAGCGCCGGTGCAGGCAAGCTATGAGCAGCGCCATGACCCCGTTCGAACTGGAAAATGAAGAGGGGCTGCGGCTGCGCGGCCTCGACTTCGGCGCCACCCTCACCTCCCTCACCCTGCCGGTGGCGGGCGAACGGCGTGAAGTGCTGCTGGGCTGTGCCGACGACGCCTATCC
>NZ_JBFODN010000065.1:0-6460 GCF_040908345.1 Aeromonas sp. R3-1 | reverse complement strand
CTGCTCTTTGGGCTCAGTGGCAAAGTCCTTTTGCCGCTCCTGTTGCCGCTTGATCCGATCGGTCATAAAGCGGGCCACCTGCTCATCGGTCAGGGTGCGCGCCAGCCTGACCGCGCGGGGGATGGTGTTTTCCAGTGTGCGGGTCAGGCTCTGCTGCACCGCATCGAGATTGGTCGAGATCTGCTCCGGCGTCATGGGGCTGGCCACCGCCTTGGCCAGCACATCGAGATCCCTGGCGTAGCGCGGCAGCTCGTATTGGCGATGCCAGGCCATCAGCCCCTTCACTTCGCGGCTGAGCAGATCCTTCTGCGAATAGGAGAGGGCAAAGTAGTCATCCAGTTGCCAGATGATGGCGGTATCGAGCCAGTAGTAGATCACCCGGGTGGAGCAGCCGGTCAGCAGCAGGCCGATCAGCAGCAGACCCCAGGTTTTCGGCTTGTGCCAGCGCACCTTGTTTATCATCTGTTACTCCAGTCGTTGCCGGTTGATGGCGATCAGGGTGTCATAGTCGAGTGAGGGCTGTTGCTCTGCCATCAGCAGGGCCCAGAGCAGGCCGATATAGTCGACCCAGGGTAAAAATGCCTCGCTCTGAAAATCGGGCCACTGGTGGCGCGGCAGGGTCTGCAGATAGTGCGCTTCCAGCTCGTCGCGCCGCTCGGCGGGCCATTCATGGGTGCGCTGGATGCTGGCGAGCTCAAAGCCGGGGTGACCTGCCGCGCCATACTCCCAGTCGATGACCCAGGGTTTGCTTCCCAACAAGTTAGCCGGATTGAGATCATGGTGGCAAGGGCGCCAGCAATCATTTGGCTCACTGCTGGCGAGCAAGCTCCGCTCCAGGGCGGGCAGCCAGGAGGGAATGCGGGCCAGTCTGGCGCGATAGCCCGCGGCGTGGGCTCGCACCGCCATCACCACCGCAGGCAGCGGCAGGCGATGGAGCTTGCGCAGCACCTCAGCCAGCAGACGGGGCTGATCGGCTTCCGGTGGCGCCGCGTGCACCCAGTTTGGCTCATCGCACCATTCGAGCAGCATCAGACCGATGGCGGGATCGCCATAGTGGCAGGGCAGCGCCAACCCTTCGCCCATCGCCCCCTGATAAAGCTGCCACTCGGTGGAACGGTCGATACCAAGGCGCACCGGGTCGGAGTGGCCCTGACGCAAAAAGTAACTGCGCCCCGAGGGGAGGCGCAGTCGATAGTTGCAGTTGGTCAGGCCTAACCCGAGTGGTTCCAGCTGCCCCTCCCGCCAGGGGGCGGGCAGGCTGGCCAGTAGCGGATCACAGTTGCCTGTCACCGGGAGCCTGTTACCAGCCAAAGGTGGATTTCTTCGCCTGTTTGCGGATCTCTTTCTGATCGGCCCACAGCAGTTCGCCGTTTTGCAGGTCCATCAGGTTCATGGTCATCTGGTAGTAGACATCCTTCACCTTGCCATTGTCTTTGACTATGCTGGCGAGGTTGCCATAGACCATGTAGCGAGCACCGGTCTGCTTGCCCAGACGCACCATGGAGGCAGGATCCACCATGCCGCTGCTCTGCTGGTATTCGAGCTGCTGCTTGACGGCGGCCACCTTGCTCATGTCGACGAAGCGGAATTTGCCGGCCCGCAGCAACTTGGTGCGGATGGTGTCGGTGATGGCTTCGGTATCGATGTGCTCGGAGGTCTTGTTGCGGATAGAGTCCATAAACATCACCGGACGACCGCCAGCGGTGATCTCGCTGGTGGCGGGGGAGGCGAGCATGGAGTCCGCCATCTTGTCGGCGATGGCCTGCAGGTCGCTTGAGCCGTAATCGACGGTGACGGTTTCGGTTTCGGTCGGATCGCCATAGCTGACCGTGGTGCTGGAGCAGCCGCCCAAGAGCAATGCAGAGGTCAATATCAGCAGGGCATGATTCATTTTCATCAGTAGGATTCCTCAATCACTTCGCGTACGTAAATCCGGTAACCCTGCGCCGCCGGGCTGGGCGCCAGGGCCGAGAGGGTGCGGGTCTGATAGCCATGCAGCTTGATGGGAGTCCAGCCGCGGCCATCGCTGGCGACCTCCTGACCGGCCTCATCATACCAATAGAAGATATATTGCAGCTTGTTATCGCCGCGCTGGGTGCTGGCGGCGGCCACATTGACCTGCAGCAGGCCATTTTGCTGGCGGCGGCTCAGCTCGGTCAGGGTGACGTTGACGTTTTGATGCTGCTCCAGCGTGGGTGCACCGCCCGCCGGGCCATAGAGCGCCACGCCGGAGGTGTTGGTGGCGCAGCCGGTCAGCAGCAGCGCGAGCCCGAGGGCCAACCCGTATGCTTTCATCTTGCTCTCCTTAATCGGGGTGAGTGGGGCCGCGTGTGAGCCTGCCCGGTTAATTGTCTTGCTCATCTCTCTTCGCCATCTGCTCAGAGCGGCATCACCCGGGTGGTCAGACCGGCGCCGAGGCGCTGTACCCAGACCAGGGTGGTGCGTCCCTTGTGGATGGTGAGCGGCAATTGCCGCTGCGCTGCCCCCGCGCCCAGGGTGAGATTGATGTCACCTGCCGGCACCATTCCCTGCCAGCTCGATGCCTGAGCTGGCAGCGTCAGCCAACTGCGGGTATCGGCCCGCTCCGAGAGGGTGTTGAAGATCCCCACCAGAATATTGCCCACATCGCCCCCCTCTTTGGCGGCGGTGCGGCGCATCTGCTCCTTGGCCACCAGCCGCAGCGCCTGGCGGGTCAGCATGCCGGGCAGCCGCTCCTGCAGATCTTTGGCGGCCAGCGCTTCCAGCCTGACCAGCTCGCTGGTCTGCTCGACCCGCTTGCCGACTTCCACCGTCAGCGGGCCGGTGTCGCTGGCCCGATTATCGTAATAGGGGATGGCGACGGTAAAGGTGCGAAAATCGCCGCGGGAGGTGGAGATGGGCAGCGGCAGGAACAGTTCGCGCCGTGCCGGGATCAAACCATCTTCAAACAGTACCACCAGTTGGCCTTGATCTTTTTCAAGTGGCGGTGCTTTGCGGCCTATCTTTTTCTCGGTCTCGCGGATCTCGTCCGGTGAGCCACGCAGCCGCGCCAGACGCAGCAAGGCATCTTGCAGGCTGCGGTTGTCCGGCGCTATCTGGTAGCCGCGCTGATAGTCGACCCAGGCATCGTTGAGATCCCCGGCCGCCTCATAGAGCACGGCGGAAAAATAGAAGGTGTAGGCGTTCTGAAAACCGTTTTTGACCTTGCCGATCAACCGGTCGAGATCCGGTGCGCCGCGCGACATCAGCTGGCGCATCTCGCCTTCTGCTTCGGCCTCTTCGCTCTCATCCTTCGCCTTGCGCACCTCATCGGCTCGCCGTTTCAGGGCCTGCTCCTGCACCTGATTGGCCCGGCGCACCTCCACCAGGGCGCCATCGGCATCACCCCGTTGCAGATAGTTGAGGGCCAGATAGTGGTGCAGCATGGTGCGTTCGTAATCGGGAGTACGATAGGCCATCGACTGATCGTTGGTGAGCAGACTGCCCACCTGATCCAGACCGTGGCTCAGCCGGTATTCGGCCTGATTGTCTTCCCACTGAAGGCGGCTGTCGGCGGCGGTGAACGCCAGCTTGCTGCCCGCATCCTGACCCGCCAGCCAGGCAATGCGCCCCTGTTCGAGCCGATCCAGCACAAAGGTGTCATCCCCCAGGGTGGAGTCGCGCACCTCGGGCAGCGCCTCGGCGGCATGGCCCAGCAGCAGCTGGTTGCGCAGGGGCACCATCTGATCGGAGTAGGAGACGAACATATCCTGCCAGCGGGAGGCGCAGCCTCCCAGCAACAGCAGGGCGCCGCAGAGCAACAGGGCGCTGCGGCAGGTTGAGGCGTGGCGATTCATTACAGGCTGAGCAGCGGTCCCAGCGGCTGGCCACCGACCAGATGCATGTGGATGTGGTAGACCTCCTGCCCGCCGTGGCGGTTGCAGTTCATGATGAGGCGGTAGCCATCTTCGGCGATGCCCGCCTCGCTGGCCAGTTTGCGGGCCACGGTGAACATCCGGCCAAGGGCCAGTTCATGTTCGGCTTCCACGTCATTGACGGTGGGGATCAGCACATTGGGGATGATCAGAATATGGGTCTTGGCCTTGGGCTGGATATCCCGGAATGCGGTGACCAGATCGTCTTGATAAAGGATGTCGGCGGGGATCTCTTTACGGATGATTTTGCTGAAAATGGTTTCTTGCGCCATGGCTAACTCCCTTATATGAAACAGAAAATTGAACTAGAACCCCAAGCGGCTCCCGAAAGGGGGGCGAGCAGCACGCCAAGTGTGACACAAGCCGACATTTGACACAGCTGATGTCCCATTCCCTTCAGTTATTGTTAAAAATACCGATAGCCAGAGGGACGTCATCTGCAGCGCCTGTTCAGGGTGGTCTGCAGGGTATCAAAAGGACGGGGTACTCAGGCAAGGGACTTTTGCATATACAGCGGGACAATAATGAAACAAACAATGTCGGATCTCTCCATCTTGCAGCGAGTCTACCTTGGCTTCGCGATCCTGGTGGCCGTGATGGTGGCCAGTTCACTGCTCACATTTCGTAGTCAGGAGACCCTGGGGAACGCACTGGAGCAGGTTACCCAGCAGTCTATGCCGCTGGTGATTGCCAGCAGTCAGACCCAGATCACCCTGCTCAGCGCCAACAAGTGGCTGGGGGATGTGCTCACCGAGCAGGATCCCAAACAGCTGCCGGCCGAAGTGGCCGAACTGAAACAGGCCAAGGCTGCGGTGGGCAAGAGCCTTGACGTCTTGCGCCAGCAGGTGGCCCACCACCCCGAACTGCAAGGGGAGATGAGCAGCCTCAGCCAGCAGGTCGACAGCTACCTGCAACTGACCGATACCCTGCCCGGCGAACACGAGGCGCTGCTCACCCGGCTGCACAAGGTCAATTTGGCCAAGGGGCAGTTTCAGGTCAGTCTGCCCCAGTTCAAGAAGAGTCTGGGTGACATGATGGTCACCATCGACGACAGCTTTATCAAGATGCTCTCCGAGACCCTGACCACCAAGCTCTCCGCCATCGAACTCTCCACTATGGACGCCCTCAATCAGACCATTCCGGCCCCCATCGAAGGGGCGCTCAAGCGCAACAAGATGCAGATCGAGGGGTTCAACAGCACCATCAAGGATCTGCAGGGGGAGCTGAAGAACTTCGAGAACGACATGGGCCACTATGTTCACGGTTTTGTACGCGACACCACCGCAAGCGAAGGCGTGCTCTCCCAGTATCTGGCGCTGATGAAGCAGCAGGAACAGATGCGGGAGAAGAGCAAGCAGGCCAGCGCCCTGATAGTCGAGATCCAGAATCGGCTTGAGCGGATCACCGGCCAGAGTCAGCAGCTGATGAGTCAAAGCATTCAGCACGCCAAAGCCACACAGAGCCAGAGCACCCTGACCCAGGGAACCAGCATCGTAGTCGCCATCCTGATCGCCATGCTGGTGGCTTATACCCTGGGCAAGGCCATTCGCCGTCCGCTCAGGGAGTTGCTGCGGGTGCTGACCGAAGTGACCCAGGGCGACATGACCCAGCGCATCGGTTTTCAGAGCAAGAACGAATTCGGTCAGCTGGGCAGCCAGATCAACCTGCTGATTGCCCAGATGGGGGAGGTGCTGGCACAGCTTTCACAAGCGTCTGCCCAGCTTAACGATGCCGCCCACGGCAACCGCCACACCACCGAATCGGTGCGGGCGGATCTGGAGAAACAGCGGCAGGAGACCGCCTCGGTCGCCGCCGCCATGACCCAGATGGAGGCCTCGGTGCGGGAAGTGGCGCAGGCTGCCAACCAGACCCTGGAGCGGGTGCAGGATGTGGAGAAGGCCTCCGAGATGGGACGCAAGGTGATGGCAGGCAATATCACCACCACTCATCAACTGGCGGGCAAGCTGCAACAGACCGGCAAGGTGATTGGTGATGTGAGTGCCATGAGCAGCCAGATTGGCAACATCCTCGATGTCATTCGCGGCATTGCCGAGCAGACCAACCTGCTGGCCCTCAACGCCGCCATCGAAGCGGCGCGGGCCGGCGAGCAGGGGCGCGGTTTTGCGGTGGTGGCCGATGAGGTGCGCAGTCTGGCGGGCCGCACCGCCCAGTCCACCAGCGAAATCCAGACCATGATCGAGAACCTGCAGCAGGGGGTTGCCAAGGCGGTGACCGTAATGCAGGAGTGCTCTCGCGAGATGGATAGCTGCGTGGATCAGAGCTCTCACGCCAACAACGCCATGGAGGAGGTGCAGGGAATTGTGGTGCTGATCAGCGACATGTCGAGCCAGATCGCCTCTGCCGCCGAGCAGCAGCAGGCCACCAGCGCCGATATCGCCACCAACCTCAACCGCATCTCCGATATCTCGGATCTCAACTATCAGGGGATTGAGCGGGTAGCCGAGACCAGCCAGCAGCTGGACTCCCTCGCCGAGCAGCAGGAGAGCCTGGTCAAGCGCTTCCGCCTCAGCGCCTGATGGTCGAAAGATGAAACAACAAGGCCCCGC
>NZ_JBFODN010000064.1:0-12328 GCF_040908345.1 Aeromonas sp. R3-1 | reverse complement strand
GGGCCATCCCGCGGGATGGCCCTTCTGCATTCTGAATCACTCTGACGAGTGGTTATGCCGCCACTCTGCGCATCCCCATATGGGGGATATCATCTTCGAGATAGCCTTCCCCTTCCGCCACAAAACCGTGCTGGCCATAGAAGCCTTGCAGATGGGCCTGCGCCCCCAGCCAAATGCTGTGGGTCGGCCAGCGCGCCTCGCACGCCTTGACCGCCTCGCTGATCAGCTGGTGACCGAGACCGCCACCGCGCGCCTTGGGTGAGGTCACCACCCGACCGATGGCGGAACCGCTCTCGTCGCCGATGCCGGGCGCCATGATCCGCGCATAGGCGGCCAGCAGATCGCCCTGATAGCCGAGCAGGTGCCAGACCCCCTCGCGGCGATCCAGCCCGTCCAGATCCTGAAAGGGGCAGGTCTGCTCCACCACGAACACCTCGGCCCGCAGCGCAAGCAACTCATACAACTCGTCAGTGGTCAGTTCAGACCAGGGTTTCAGGATCCAGTTCATCGGCAACTCCTTATCAGTTCGGCCTGCCAGCATAATCGTGGCGCCTGCGCCCTGCATTAACCTTTGTTAAGTTCTTTCAGCCGTTTGCGAATGCGGCTCAGACTAATGGGAGTGATACCGAGATAGGCGGCAATCTGGTGGTCTGGCACTCTGGCATCAAGCGCGGGAAAGCTGTCGAGAAAGTGCTGATAGCGCGCCTGCGGGCTGCCGGTCAGCAGCAACTGCTCCTTCTCCTCCTTGATGCGCAGCTGCACCTCCAGCAGGTGCTGGTACCAGCGCGGCCAGCCGGGCAGCTGGCGCAGGTCGGCCAGACTGAACAGCTGCAGACGACAGGGCTCCAGCGCCTCCACGCTGTAGCGGGCCGGCTCGCCACTGAGCAGGTGGTGAAAGTCGAGAAACTCGTCCCCCTCCCAATAGAACTCCTTGATGTACTCGCGGCCATCCTCCAGCACCAGCTTGGCCCGCAGCAGCCCCTGCACCACCCTGACCAGCAGATCCGGGCTGTCACCGGCGTGCCAGAGGCAGCTTTTCGGGCTGAGGGTCAGCGGGCGGGCAAAAGAGAGGAGGCGCGCGGCCTCCTCTCTATCTGCGACCTGCGCCCAATCGAAGGGGGGTCTGTCAGTCAGCATGATTAACCGCGACGCTGACGCACGGCTTCAAACAGGCAAACGCCGGTTGCCACCGAGACGTTGAGGCTGGATACCGCCCCTGCCATCGGGATGCTCACCAGCTCGTCGCAATGTTCGCGGGTCAGGCGACGCATACCTTTACCTTCGGCACCCATCACCAGCGCCATCGGGCCGGTCAGTTTGGCCTGATAGAGGTCGTGATCGGCCTCGCCAGCGGTGCCGACAATCCAGACGCCGCGCTCCTGCAATTCGCGCAGGGTGCGGGCCAGGTTGGTGACCTGAATGAGCGGCACCACTTCGGCCGCGCCACAGGCAACCTTGCGCACGATCGGGGTGAGACCCGTGGCCTTGTCCCGCGGCACGATGACAGCATGAGCCCCGGCAGCATCGGCGCTGCGCAGGCAGGCACCGAGATTGTGCGGATCGGTCACGCCATCCAGCACCAGCAGGAAGGGCTGGCTCTGTTGTGCCGCCAGCTCGTCCAGCAGGCTGGCCAGATCGTGCTCGGCGAGCTTCGGCGCCTCTTTCACCCGGGCCATGATGCCCTGGTGATTGTTGCCTTCCGCTTTGTCATCAAGGGTCTTGCGGTTCACGCTCTGCACCTTTAGACCGAGGGATTCCAGCTCGGCCAGCAGGGGTTGCAGCCGGTCATCATCCCGCCCTTTCAGCGCCCATACCTCGATGAAACGCTCCGGGGTGCGCTCCAGCAGCGCGGTGACAGCGTGAATGCCGTAGATCAGTTCAGTACTCATTTAGTGCTCTTGGCCTTATCGCGAGCCTTTTTGCTCGGTCGTCTGTTGCTCGGTTTGGCGCGGCCACCCTTGTCGGATTTGCCGTGATCCTTGCCCTCTTTACGTTTTTCGTGGCGCTGGGCGCTCTTGGCCTTCTCTTTCTTGATCTCGGCCTGCTTGCGCGCCATCTCTTTGGCGTTCTTGCCGGTGGCCTTGAGCGGCTCTTCCACCATCACGAAGTCGATCTTGCGATCATCCAGGTTCACGCCCATCACCTTGACCCGCACCTTGTCACCCAGACGGTAGCGACGGCGGAAGTTCTCGCCAATCAGCTGCATGTGCAGGGGATCAAACTGGTAGTAGTCGTTGGTGAGGGTGCTGACGTGCACCAGACCATCGATGTGGATCTCCGCCAAACGGACGAAGAAACCAAAGCCGGTGACGCTGGCGATGACGCCGTCAAACTCGTCACCCACGTGATCCAGCATGTACTCGCACTTGAGCCAGTCGGCCACGTCGCGAGTGGCATCGTCGGCACGGCGCTCGGTCATGGAGCAGTGCTCGCCCATCGGGTCCACTTCTTCCAGCTGGTAGTGATAACCACCGCTCGGGGTCCACTTGTGACGCAGGTTGCCCTGTTGCTCCTTGGCAGTCTGGTACTTGATCGCCCGGTGCAGGATCAGGTCGGGATAACGACGGATTGGCGAGGTGAAGTGCGCGTAGGACTTCAACGCCAGACCGAAGTGACCGATGTTGTCGGCCTGATAGATGGCCTGACGCATGGAGCGCAGCAGCATGGTGGAGAGCAGCTCCGCATCCGGTCGCCCTTCAAACTTGGCTGCCAGCTCGGCGAAATCCTTCGGCTCGGGCTCGAGACCGCCCTTGAGCTCCAGACCCAGTTCGGCCAGGAAGTCGCGGAAACCGGTCAGACGCTCTTCGCCCGGACGGTCGTGGACCCGGAACAGGGCGGCAGCTTCGTTCTTCTCGATATAACGAGCAGCAGCCACGTTCGCCTGGATCATGCACTCTTCGATGATCTTGTGGGCATCGTTGCGCACCAGTGGCACGATGCGGTCGATCTTGCGCTGGGCGTTGAAGATGAAGCGGGTCTCCTCGCTCTCGAACTCCACCGCACCGCGCTGGTGACGGGCATGCTTGAGCGCCTTGTAGAGGTTGTTGAGCTCCTCGATATGGCCCACCAGCGGATCATACTGCTGACGCAGCTTGGGATCGCCATCGAGGATCGCCGCAACCTTGGTGTAGGTCAGACGGGCGTGAGAGTTCATTACCGCTTCGTAGAACTTGTAGCCGGACATGCGGCCAGCGGCGGAGATGGTCATCTCGCACACCATGCAGAGGCGGTCAACTTGCGGGTTCAGGGAACACAAGCCGTTGGAGAGCACCTCAGGCAACATGGGCACCACGAACTCGGGGAAGTAGACGGAGTTGCCACGCTGATACGCTTCGGCATCCAGCGCCGTGCCGGGCTTCACGTAAGCGGAGACGTCAGCAATGGCAACCCACAGACGCCAGCCACCACCGCGTTTGGCTTCACAGAAGACGGCGTCATCGAAGTCGCGGGCATCTTCCCCGTCGATGGTCACCAGCGGCAGGGCGCGCAGGTCGATGCGGCCCTCTTTGGCTTTCTCAGGCACCTGCTCGCCGAGACCGGCAACCTCTTTGGTCACCTCTTCCGGCCAGGTGTGTGGGATACCGTGGGTACGCAGGGCAATTTCGATCTCCATGCCCGGCGCCATGTTCTCGCCCAGCACTTCCAGTACGGTGCCGACGGCATTGATGCGGGAGGTGGCGCGCTGATTGATCCGCACAACCACGACCTGGCTCTGACGAGCCCCTTTGTTTTCCCCTTCCGGGATGATGATGTCCTGGCCGATACGGCTGTCATCCGGCACCACGAAACCAACGCCATTCTCGACGAAGTAACGGCCGACAATGTCTGCCTCACGGGACTTGAGCAGGCGTACCAGACGCGCTTCCTGACGACCCTTGCGGTCGATCTCGGTCGGCTGCACCAGCACGTAATCGCCATGCATCAGGCGTTGCATCTCTCGGTTGTTCAGATACAGATCCGGACCACCACCTTCCGGACGCAGAAAACCGAAGCCATCCTTGTGGCCGATTACATAACCTTTGACCAGATTCAGGCGATCCGGCAGGGCATAACATTGGTTGCGAGTGAATACCAGTTGTCCATCACGCTCCATGGCGCGCAGACGACGACGCAAGGCTTCCAACGGCTCTTCATCTTTCAGCTTGAGGACCTTGGCCAACTCTTCACGGGACATGGGCTTTTCATGGCCCTTGATGAGTTCCAGGATCAACTCGCGACTGGCGATGGGGTTATCGTATTTTTCGGCCTCGCGTTCGAGGAAAGGATCTTTTTGAGACATAAGCAGGCCTTAGGGTAGGTGGTAACGGTGCCATTATATCGGAGGGGGGGGCGAATGGCATCCATCGGCTGCCTTTTGGCCAATCTCTCTGTCATACTATCTTCAGTTCGCTGGCATGATGAGACACAGAACTCATGAGTAAGGACACATTTGCCCAATCCGCCGCCTATCTCAAACAGGCGGTCCCTTTGATGATCAAGTACCAGATCCCCACGACGCCGGACAATTACCACCTGTGGTACAACTATGTCTCGGCCAGCATGCCCGAGCTCAACCAGGCGATCGATCAGGCAGTCAAAATGCAGGGAACCTGCTCGCTCACCACCTGCGAGCGACTCTATCACCAGTATCTGGCCGCTCAGGACGAGAAGCAGATGGAGGCGATGAAACTGAGCCTCGCCGCCATGGCCAACGAGCTCGGCCACTCCATGCAGGACGCCATCTCCGATACCGGCATGTTTCAGGAGATGCTCGACAAGAGTTTTGACAAGCTCAGCCGCATTGATGACGAGGGCTTCAGCCTGGAAGACACCATGGGGATCCTGCGAGAGCTGGTACGCGAATCGCGGGATGTGCGCATGTCCACCATGCACTTTCGCAACCAACTCAGCAATGCGGAGAAAGAGATCAAGGAGCTGCGGGCGGCGCTCAACGAGACACGCAAACTGGCCAACGAGGATGCCCTCACCAACCTGCTCAACCGCCGCGCCTTCGATCTGGAGCTGGAGGGGTTGATCCGCAGCCAGCACCCCTTCTCGCTGATCCTCGCCGATATCGATCGCTTCAAAAACTTCAACGACGAATATGGCCACCTGCTCGGCGATCAGGTACTGCGCGCCTTCAGCAAACGGCTGCGCGATGCCTGCAAGGAGGGGGTCACCGCCTATCGGCTGGGTGGGGAGGAGTTCGCCATGCTGGTCCCCCATCGCTCGCTGGCGCTGGCCAGACAGATGGCGGAAAGCATGCGCCGCGCCATCGAGCGGATGTCGATTCTGGATCGCAAATCAGGCCGTCGCATCGACCACATCACAGCCTCGTTTGGCGTGGGCGAGTTCAACGGTCAGGAGAGCGCAGACTGTCTGGTCGAACGTACCGACAAGCTGCTCTACAAGGCCAAGGAGCTGGGGCGCAACCGGGTGATGCCGCTCCCTTCCTGATTTAGTCTCTTGTCCGACCGCAATGCCAATGTAAAAAGCCAGTCAGATCAACTGACTGGCTTTTTGGTCTCTCTCGCTCCAACAGGGGCTGTTCATTCCAGCCCCAGTGGAACTCTGCTCAGTGTGAAGGATTACTCCTGCACCTCGCTGACACCTTCGACTTTCACATCAACACGACGATCCGGAGCCAAGCAGACGATCAGCTCACGCTTGGACTTGCTGACGCAGCTGTCGCCGGTAACCGGTGAGGATTTACCACGCCCTTCCACATTGATCTTGGCGGCCGGGATCCCTTTACCAACCAGATAGTTGGCAACGGTCTGGGCACGCTGTTCGGAGAGCTTCTGGTTGTAGGCATCGGAACCGATACGGTCGGTGTGGCCAATTACGGTTGCTACGCCATCTTTGGGTCGCGCCTCTTCAATCTGGCTATAGAGGCTATCCAGTGCCTGACTGGCCTCTGGCTTGAGGGTCGCCTTGTTGAAGTCAAACAGCACATCGGAGCTCAGGGTAAACTGCTTCTCAACCATCACAGGTGCAGGAGCAGGTTCCGGAGCCGGGGCGGGCGCCACAGGGGCAACCTGACCAAAGCGATAAACCGCTGCCAGCGAGAGCAGGCCGTTATCCATTCTCAAACCGGTATCATCACGACTGCCATACGGGGTGGTGTACTGATACTCCAGGCGAGCTGCCCAGTCGAGGTTGAATGCATACTCGGCACCCAGTGCACCGACCATGACAAAGCGGCTGTCATCTTTGTAGGCATCGCTCTTGGTATCAGCCCAGCCATAACCGCCACCGACACGACCATACAGATCCAGATTATCGGTAACCGGGAAGCCCAGTTTCAGGGTCAGTTGAGCCAGCT
The DNA here is from genome assembly GCF_040908345.1 of Aeromonas sp. R3-1. Taxonomy (NCBI): domain Bacteria; kingdom Pseudomonadati; phylum Pseudomonadota; class Gammaproteobacteria; order Aeromonadales; family Aeromonadaceae; genus Aeromonas; species Aeromonas sp. R3-1. Next base: position 6,024 of record NZ_JBFODN010000064.1, on the reverse strand, counting down.
GTGCTTTTACTTCATCACTGAAAGCGCCTGCCGCCGTAGTGGCATCGTATTTGTAATTGCCCAGATAATCGTAACCCAGCTCCAGTCCCAGATTCTTGTTGATCTGATAACCGCCAAACACGCCTGCACCCAAGGCATCGTTGGTCTCATTGCCAAGGGTCAGGGCATTGCTTTCATCAATGCCGTAGAAGTTTGACCAACCCAGTTTGGCACCGCCATACCAGGTGTTGTCTTGACCGGCAGCCTGGGCATTGGCCGCCAGCAAGCCGGTAACCAGCAAGGTAATCAATGATTTTTTCATGTTTGAGCCTCTGCAACTTTATGTAGGAGGAGGTTGATTGATATCACCTCGTCTTATAGGTGCAACCACCCAAAAGCGATCGCAGCATATCAACGTTAGCCTATTTTCAAGTCACTGATATCAATTAACAAAAAACACTCTAACGCAACCACGTTACAAAAACAGCAACAAACGTTTGTTATTTGAACTGAATGTGACGCAAAAAGACGCACAGATGAGGGCAGATAGGAGAAAAAGGGCCAGCAACATGCTGGCCCGAAGAGATATCAGTGACGAACAAACTCGTAGTGCTGATCGATAAAGTCAGCAACACGCTGGCTCAGTACCTTGTGCACCGTCTTGGTCGGATGCACCTGATCCCAGAACATATGCTCATCGCAGTTAAGAGTCGCAGCTCGCCCTTTTGCCTGCCCGCTCACCACCGCCTGCGCCAGGATCGGGTTACCGGCAATAGCCACTCTTTCGGAGACACTCAAAGCCGGGGTCGCAGCCACCTCGGCGGCGCTACCGGAGAATGGCTTCCACGTATAGCCGCCACCGTAGCAGGCGTGTTCTGTGTCACTCAGCCCGAACAGCTGAGGATCGCGCATCATCTCGTCAAACTGCTTGTCCACTTCGAACAGCTTCACGATGCCAAGGGGAGCCAGCTCGCGAGTGAGGTTCTGCAACTTCTGGTTGTGGTAGCTGGCCACATGGCGCACCTTCTCCACCACCTTCATGCTGCGGGCTGACGGGGTCTGCCCCAGATCAGGAATGTTGAACAGCAGGATCTGCTGCGCGCCGTTGAGCACCAACCGGTTGGATGCCAGCCGGATGGTATCGATCACCCGATCCGCATCCCGCTCGGTGTTCCAGCCATAGGCCAGATAGTCGTTGGCACCGACCCAGATCACCACCAGATCATCGGGGCGGAACTTGTCCTTTTTCAGGAACTGATCGATCTCGTAATCGAGATTGTTGATCACCTGATATTTGGGATCCCAGGACCAGAAACCGAGCCAGCCGTTCAGGGCGCCCAGATGGTTATAGGCCACCGCGGTTGCACCGCCTTCCGCCTCGTTGGCCACGACCAGACCGGGGAAACGCTCGTCACCCAACTGCTCCAGCCACACCGGGCCGTTGCTGAAGCGCCCGTTGAAGTAGGGTGGGCTGGAGGGGAGATACCCCCGCATCTTCTTGTACATCTTGCCGGTGTCGGAGAGGCTGTCACCAAACATCACGACCCGGGAAAAAGGTTGGCGTCCCTCTGCCGCTTGCGCGGTCAATGCCATTAACCCCAATAAACAAACAAGCCATTTTTTCATATTGTTATGCTCTTCGATTAAGCAGGTGAGACCTGCGGACTTCTCCTCGAGTGGCGACAGGCATGGGAAGAGTCTGCTGCCACTGACTTCTGGTGAGGGCGACAGATTACAGTTCCAGATGAAATCACACATGTTCCGCCACCGATGAAATCGCTTGCGCTCACAAAACAGACAATCACACCAGCCTATTTCTTTCACGCTTGTTTCACGCCCCCCCCGGCACAATGCCCCCATACCAACGACAGGAGTATGAAATGAACAAGGCAAGCGCAAGCGTAATCGGACTGTTGACCCTGATGTCTGTCTCCTCTTTTGCCATGGCGGCCTATACCGGCCCGCAAGAACAGAACAAGGTTTCCGTTGCTCAACTGAAAGATCTGGCCGATGACAGCTGGGCCACCCTGGAAGGGAAACTGGTCAAGCACCTGGGCGGCGAGAACTATCTGTTCCGCGATGCCAGCGGTGAGGTGGAGGTCGAAGTGGATCAGGATGTGTGGCGTGGCACTGAAGTGGGCCCGGATGATCAGATCCGCATCCGTGGTGAAGTGGACCACAGCTGGAACAAGACCGAAGTGGAAGTGAAAACCCTGGAGAAAGTGGGCGCGGCCCCGCAGACCAAGGGCGGCTTTATCGCCAAATAAGGCCACTTCAACGACGAACTGGCCAGACGTTAAAAGGGCGCTTGATATCAAGCGCCCTTTTGCATGGTTAACCCAGCGTCACCGCTTAACCGGCCCGACTGGCAAAGGCTCTCTTGAACCCCTTCTCGGCCTGATTGACCTTGTAGAGGTAACGGCGCGCCTCCTCTTTGGGATGCTGCTCGGTCAACACCTGATAGACCGCCTCGGGGGAGAGCTGGTTGATCCGGCCCGGCGCCGCCTTGCGATCGCTGGAGAAGGTATTGAGCACCCCGCCAGCGCCACCGTTATAGGCGGAGATCACCGCATAGCGACGGGAGCGCGGGTCCTCGATATCCGCCAGATAGACGGTCTGCAACAGGTGCAGATAGGCGGTACCAACATCGATGTTGTAGGCCGGGTTGAACAGCTCCTCCCGGGTCGGCTGACCGTTCTTGCCCTTGACCCGAACATAGACGTCACGACCGGCGGTAGCCGGGATCACCTGCATCAGGCCATAAGCGTTGGCATGGCTCACCGCATAGGGGTTGAAGCTGCTCTCGGTCTTGATCACCGCATAGATCAGGCTCTCCGGCACGCCGTATTTGCGCGACGCTTCCCGGATGATCCCCGCATACTTGTAGCCCCGTCGATCTTCATGGTTGGCCACCATGGGTATATCGACGAAGAAGATGGTGCGAATACCCAGAGTGCGCTTCTTCATCGCCGTGTTGAGCAGGTAATCGGCATAACGCTCGGCGCGCCAGGAGGCGCGGATTGGCTGGCGCTGATTGTCCAGCACCTGACCGTAGAGGAAGGGCTCGCCGCCGGTCAGAATTTCCCGGTCGGAGTAAAGATCCACTTCGGCCGGATCGTCCGGCGTCAGCAGGGTCTCAATGATGGCGCGACGCAGGTGAGCGCGGGGATCTATGCCCGAGACCGTCTCCACCATGATGTGGCCGCTGGAGAAGTCGATGTGGGCCCGGCTCTTGTACTGATCCGTGTATTTGACGTAGTCAAACTTGCCCGCAAACAGCGCCTCCCGCCCCCATATCTCGTTCACGTTATGGGAGAGCGCACTGATCATGTGTTCAAAACCGCGAATGTCCTTGCCGTTGACCAGATCGTCATCCTCACTCCCGCTGGGCTTGGGGGAAGATGAGCAGGCAGAGAGAAACAGCAGGGTGCACAGCAGCCAAAAAATTCGGCCCATAGGATCCTCAAACCGGGCAGCAGAGCTGCCCATCATTCATTTGCTGCGACTTCAGAAGCGGTCACGCCAGTGTGGCGCCATTCCCGCACCTGTTCACACGTACAACAGCCGGAGAGCTTACTGGGCAGGCGGGGTGTAACCTTCGATCTGCACTTCACCTGCATCAAACAGGTAGCTGACCATCTCTTTTTCCAGCAGTTGGCGATGCTCAAGATTCATCATGTTGAGCTTTTTCTCGTTGATCAGCATCACCTGCTTCTTCTGCCACTCGGCCCAGGCTTCCTTGCTGATGTTGTCAAAAATCCGCTTGCCGAGCTCACCGGGATAGAGTTGGAAATCCAGACCCGGGCCCTCTTTTTTCAGGCGTTGGCAAAATACAGTACGGCTCATGTTGACCTCTATGGTTGTAACTCTGGATAGGCGAGCAGACGGGCCGTGGCGGCCGCCAGCCCCACCTCGGCAGGATGGCGTAAGTTATACCAGAGTCGGTTATCTGCTTCCATGAGCCGCAGCGGCTGCGCCTCATCAATGTCAATCAGCAGCGGCTGAATATCGAGATGGAAGTGGCTGAAGGTATGGCGAAAACCGGCCAGTTCCCGATAACCGTGATGGCTCAGGCCAAGGGACGCCAGCAGACCATCCACCTCCGCCAGCGAAGCAACCTGCGGGAAGCAGTAGAGCCCGCCCCAGATCCCCTGTGGCGGCCGCTTCTCCAGCAGCAACTCATCGCCATGGCGGATCAGCAGCATGATGCCATCGCGGGCCGGAATGCTCTTCTTGGGCTTGCTGTTGGGATAAGCGGTAGGCTTGCCTTGCGACAGCCCCTGGCAATCGGCCCGCACCGGACAGCGATCACAGGCAGGCTTGCTGCGGGTGCAGATCGTCGCCCCGATATCCATCATCGCCTGGTTGTAGTGCGCCACACCCAGCTTGGGGGTCAGCCGGATGGCGATCTCCCACAGCTCGTTCTCCACCGGTTTCAGGCCCGGCCAGCCCGGCAAGGCCAGCCAGCGGGTGAGCACCCGCTTCACGTTGCCATCAAGGATGGCGTGGGGCTGACCGAGGGAGAGCGACAACACGGCCCCGGCGGTTGAACGGCCAATCCCCGGCAGCGCCATCACCTCGTCAAAACTCTCGGGAAAGAGACCATGGTGGTGATCGCGGATCTGCTGGGCCGCCTTGTGCAGGTTGCGGGCCCGGGCGTAGTAGCCAAGCCCTGTCCAGTGGTGCAGCACCTCGTCGACAGGGGCATCGGCCAGCGCCACCACATCGGGGAAGCGCGCCATAAAACGCTGGTAATAGGGGATGACTGTGGCGACCTGGGTCTGCTGCAGCATGATCTCCGAGACCCAGACCCGGTAAGGGGTCTTCTCCTGCTGCCAGGGCAGGGTTTTGCGGCCATGAAGCTCGTACCACTCCAGAACCCGGCTTGCGAAGGTTGATTGATTCACGTTGTTCTCATGTCGTTGATATATGGGGAACTCTGCGGTTCCTTCGGCTCATCTGGCCTGAGCGGGCATACAGTCACCCCGCAGCACAGCGCCAGCTGTCTGGTGCGGCAGCGTAAGGCCTCGTCACGCCCAAGTCAAAGCCGCGCTGACTGACGCTGCGGGCAGGTGGTGCTCAGGCAGCAAAGCGGTAACAAAGACGATATACTCGGCCCCACGATTGATGACGGGAGAGACGGTTTGCAGACTTATCTGGTTGGGGGCGCAGTGCGGGATCGCCTGCTGGGATTGCCGCAAGGCGACAGGGATCATCTGGTGGTCGGCGCCACCGTGGAACAGATGCTGGCGTTGGGTTTTACCCAGGTCGGTCGCGACTTTCCCGTGTTTCTTCACCCTAAAACCCAGCAGGAGTATGCCCTCGCCCGTACCGAACGCAAACAAGGTCAGGGCTACACCGGTTTTGTCTGCCACGCCGCCCCCGATGTGACGCTGGAGCAGGATCTGCTGCGCCGGGACCTCACCATCAACGCCATCGCCGAGGATGATCAGGGCCAGCTCCACGATCCCTACGGCGGCATCGAGGATTTGGAAAAGCGGCTGCTGCGACACGTATCACCCGCCTTTGCCGAAGATCCGTTGCGCATCCTGCGGGTCGCCCGCTTCGCCGCCCGCTTCCACGCTCAGGGCTTTACCATAGCGCCGGAAACCCTCGCCCTGATGAGCGAGATGACGGCCGCTGGCGAGCTGGCCCACCTCACGCCGGAGCGAGTCTGGAAGGAGCTGGAGAAGGTGTTGCTGGGACCAACCCCGCAGATCTTTATCGAGGTGCTGCGCCAGTGCGGCGCCCTCAAGGCGCTGTTCCCCGAAATCGACGCTCTGTTCGGCGTCCCCGCCCCGGCCAAGTGGCACCCGGAGATCGACACCGGCATCCACACCCTGATGGTACTGGAGCAGGCGTGCCGGATCTCCCCCGAGCTGACGGTACGCTTTGCTGCCCTCTGCCACGACCTTGGCAAGGGAGTCACCCCCAAGGAGTTCTGGCCAAGCCATCACGGTCATGGCCAGAAGGGGCTGCCGCTTATTCGCGCCCTGTGCGAGCGGTTCCGGGTTCCCAACGAGTGCCGGGATCTGGCGCTGCTGG
>NZ_JBFODN010000063.1:0-4257 GCF_040908345.1 Aeromonas sp. R3-1 | reverse complement strand
GCTACGCCGTCACCGGTCGCTCAAATGCTCGCTCAACCGAGCAGCGCATCCAGCCCGTTGGGGTCAAACAGCAGCTCCGGCTCCATCAGCACCAGCAACAGCAGTTGCTCGAACTCCACTGCAAACCGCTCGACCACCCGATCCGGATCCGGAACCAGCTTCTTGTCGGTGATAAGGCCAAGCTGCACCTTGTGATCGTAAGAGAGGATGGAGACGCCGACGCCGATATCCCCCGATTGCGGCACCCAGAACAGCGGCTGACGCAGTCTTGCGCCGGCCAGATAGAGGGTCTGCTGCGGGCCGGGCACGTTGGTGATCACCGCGCTGGCCTTGGCCGTGAGCAGCTCGACAGCCTGCTGTTGCACCGCATTGGGTGCCATGCCAAGGGCATGTAACAGGTTGAGCACTACCACGGGTTGCAGCGAGGTGCGCAGCGCCTGCATCCGGTCACGCACGGTATAGAGCCGCTGCAACGGGTGTTCAACATCCAGTGGCAAGTCCAGGGCCACCAGCCCGAAGCGGTTGCCAAGTGCCCCCTCATCGTCCGGTGCACGCATATTGACTGGCACCAGGGCGCGGATCTTGACCTTGTTGGCATCATCCCCCTTCTCCTGCAGGTAGTGGCGAAACGCCCCTGCGGTGGCGGCGATCAGCAGATCGTTGACCGAGCAGCCCAGAACCTTGCCCACTGCCTTGATATCCGGTAGATCAATTTGCTCCGACCAGGCCACCCGCTTGGTGCTGGTGGTCTTGCCACGCAGGCGGCAGGGTGAATCATCACCGAGGGTGGCGATATTGCACAGCTCGCTCGCCACATCCCGTCCGGTCTTGAGGTAATCCACCGCCTTGGTGGGATGGGTGACCACTTCGACATATTTGGACCAGAGGCTACCGGTCAGCTTGAGGCCGGCCCGCACCAGACGGCTGCCCTGGTGGCAATCCTCCTCATCCTCGTCATCGCTGTCATCCAGTGGCTCCGGTGACGGTGGTCGCGGCGCCCCTTCCGGGGTGTTATCCATCATGGTCAGCATGGCCCGCACCAGCGAGAAGCCGTCGCCCATGGCGTGGTGAATGCGCACCACCAGCGCTTGCCCACCCAGCGAAGTGTCGGTGAGGTGCATATCCCACAGGGGGCGCTGGTGGTTGAGCGGCGTCGAGGCGAGATCGGCCACCAGCTTCTCCAGCTCCAGCTTGCCCGCTTCACCCGGCAGGATCACTCGCTTGAGGTGCTGATCGAGATCGAAATCGGGATCATGACGCCAGTAGTAGGAGCCCCCCTCCAGCACGGCCCGCTGGTGGAAGCGGGGTTGCACCGAAATGGTATGGCGTAATCCGGCCCGCAGACGCGCTTCATCAAGTTCTCCTTCAAACATCAGGACACCGATGATCTGCATCAGGTTGTTGGGTCTGTCCATGCGTAACCAGGCGGTATCGACGCAGGAGATAAATTCACTCAGTGGCATGGTTGTTTCCCTACAAAATGAATTTACCGAGGCGGCAAATTGCTCCTTCCCTCATATCCGGATGAAGGCTTGATGCAATCAGAATGACATTAATGAGTGCCGACTCGAAATATGAAATAAAGATGAAAGATTACTTACAAAATAGAATCTAGACTTGGCCGGATAATAAATATGACAAACCATATGGCTTGCCAACTTATTTCAAACAGCCATCGTTTACAGCTGGTTTATTTAAAACCAGTGCAACGAAGAGTTTCAAACACGTTTGGGGCAAGGTAAGCGATTGTCGACATAATCGAGGATCTCTTGCTCCAGTACGCTGCGTACTGGTAACAGCATCAAACCAAGATGCACTTCCAGTTCCAGGGTATCTTCGTCCAGGGTGAGAGTGCCATGTACCCCTGAGCCGCGAAAGCGTAGCTCGGTCTCCTCTTCATCTGCCCATTCGCAATCGAGTTGATAGCTCTCGCTCATGTCCGCAGCGATGGCTTCGGCCGCGATCCGGGCGGCGGCCAGTCCCAGCGGATGCTGACGGCTGATCTGGATGGTAGAGAGTGCGCTGCTGCCAGCGAGCGAGTTGAAGAACATGGTCGTTACTCTGGGTCATAAGTTAGTTATTGATATTAAACACATGTTCACAACAAATGAAAGGATGGTTCACATAAATGGGACTCACTTAACAGAGTCGAGAGGGATGCAGGCCATCAGCGGGGCATGGCATTTATTCCCTCCCCCGTGCGCGCTACACTTGTCACGGAACGGTCAGCAAAAGCTGCTTGTTTTTCATTCACTTGTATCTTCGTATCACCCAATCCCCATCAATGGGCCCAAGGCCAGAGAGCTGTAGATGACGCATCAAGAACATGCCCACGACGACGATAGCACCCTGGGTCGGCTCTACCGCCTGCTCAAGCGGGTTGCAGCCTTGCGCGAGCAGATGCGTGCCCACCCGGAAGATCAGCAGGATCGGGATCGGCTACGCCAGTGGCAGGCCGACCGGTTGGGGCGAACCCATCGAGATCTACTGGAGAGTGACCGCTACGGCCCCGCCGCCGAGTTTTTCCTGACCGATCTCTATGGCCCCGGGGATTGCGCCCGCCGCGATGCGGACGTGATGCGGGTGATGCCGACCGCCGAGCGGCTGTTGCCGGAGTCCGGTCTCAAGGTGCTGGCGCAGGCGATCGAGCTTGATGCTCTCTCTGAAGAGCTGGACTACCTGATGGTGGTGGCGCTACGGCGCATTGATGGCATTGATCCCATCACGCCGGACCACTACACCATCGCCTATCGTGCCGTGGGTGAACAGGCGCGCCGGGAACATCAGATTGCGCTGGTGAGCGAGCTTGGGATGACGTTGGACAGACTGGCGAGAAAGCCACTGCTGGGGGCAACCCTCAAACTGGTGTCAGGTCCCGCCCATCTGGCGGGGCTTGGCGAGCTCTTCTCCTTTGTCGAGCGTGGTTATCAAGTGTGTCATCAGATGGGGCGTGCCAACGAGTTTCTCGAGACCATCGCCAGTCGTGAGACGGCGATCATGACGGCGCTCTTTAACGGCGACAGCAGTGCGCTGTGGTAAGGCTTATCGAGGGATAAGCCGCCAGAATAACAAAGCGGGCCGATGAGCCCGCTTTTCGTTTATCACTGCTTGCCGATATGTAGCCCAATACAAGACCGGTCAGATCACCAGCAGATCCATAAAGGCGTGTACCGGGGTGGCGGCAAGGCGCGGCCCATCCTGACAGAGGGCCAGAATATCGTTGACCCGTTTGGCCGGGAAGCGGGTGGCCAGATTGCGCTGGAATTTCTCCACCAGCAGCGGGATCCCCTCCTCCCGACGGCGACGATGGCCGACCGGATACTCCACCTCCACCTTGGCGGTGTGAGAGCCGTCCTTGAAGAAGATCTGGATAGCGTTGGCAATGGATCGCTTGTCTGCCTCCAGATATTCGCGGCTGTAACGCTTGTCCTCCTGTACCACCATCTTGCCGCGTAGCGTGTCGATGCGGGGATCGGCGGCGACATCGTCCTCGTAATCCTCGGCGATAAGGCGCCCGAAGATGAGCGGCACCGCCACCATGTATTGCAGGCAGTGATCCCGATCGGCCGGGTTGTTGAGGGTGCCGACCTTGCTGATGATGCGAATGGCCGACTCATGGGTGGTGAGTTCGATGCGGTCGATCTCCTCCAGACGCCCCTTCACCTGAGCGTGCAGCTTCATGGCGCACTCCACAGCAGTCTGGGCGTGGAACTCGGCGGGATAGGAGATCTTGAACAGCACGTTCTCCATCACATAGCTGCCGTACCCCTGATGCAGAGCGAACTGATTGCCCTTGAACAGCACGTCGTAGAAACCCCACTTGGGCGCGCTCAGTACGCCGGGATAGCCCATCTCGCCGCTCATGGTGATAAGGGCGAGGCGCACCGCGCGCGAGGTGGCATCCCCCGCCGCCCAGCTCTTGCGGGAACCCGCATTGGGGGCATGGCGGTAGGTACGCAGGCTCTGACCATCGACCCAGGCCTGGGAGACCGCATCGATCACCTGATCGCGGGTGCCCCCCAGCATATGAGTCACCACGGCGGTGCTGGCGACCTTGACCAGCACCACGTGATCGAGACCGACCCGGTTGAAGGAGTTCTCCAGCGCCAGCACCCCCTGAATTTCGTGGGCTTTGACCATGGCCACCAGCACATCGGCCATGGTGAGCGGCGCCTTGCCCTCGGCCACGCGAGTACGGGAGAGCCAGTCGGCAGTGGCCAGAATGCCCCCCAGATTGTCGGATGGGTGACCCCACTC
>NZ_JBFODN010000062.1:0-11702 GCF_040908345.1 Aeromonas sp. R3-1 | reverse complement strand
TCACCAGCAACAGAGAGGGGAGCCACTGGCTCCCCTCTCTCGTTTATCTATCTGCCAAGGCTCACTGTGACTGGCGCGCCGCCACCGGCCACTGCAACCGCGCCTTGAGCAGAGTCTCCTGCCACAGGGGCCAAGAGAGCAGCGCCTGCTGATAGGCTCCGGCCTGACCGGGCAACTGGATGCCATAGCTGGCCAACCGATAGGCCATCACCGCATAGAAGGCATCGACAATGCCCGCCTCGCCAAAGTAGAAGGGGCCCCGCGCCTGCGACCAGCTCCCCTGCAAGCGAGCCAGCTCGCCGACCGCCTCCACCGGGGGATCGATACGGGTTGGCGCCGCAAGAAAGAAGGGGAGCAGAGAACGGATCTGCCGAAATCCCGCGTGTAACTCGGCGCAGAGACTGCGAGCCAGCGCCCGCTCGGCCAGCGAAACAGGATAGAGCTGGCGGTCGGGACAGAGCTCGTGAACATATTCGGCGATGGCCAGCGAGTCGTGAACCCGCACGCCGTTGTGTTCGAGCCAGGGCACCAGACCGGCCGGTGCCAGCCGCTTGAGCCGGGCCAGCGACTTGGCATCCTCCAGATCGAACACCTGCTCCTGCCACGTCAGCCCGCTCATGGCGAGCACCAGTGCAGCCCGCATCGCCCAGGTGGAGCCGGTGCCCACCGCCAATACCAAGGAACCCATTTGTTGCCTCCTGCATGAGTTGCCTGCGACCGGCCGATCTGCCCTGATGGCAAAACATCCGATGGTCGCTTCACATTTGCGCACCGGCGGGTTTGACCCTCTTGGTGAGCGATGCTAGTTTGATTTTTCAAAACAATCAGTTAGCAACAATGTGAGCCATTAACCGAAATATGGACAGCCAATTTACCATCGTCATCGCAGATGACCACCCCCTGTTTCGGGGCGCCCTTTACCAAGCGGTGCACATGGCCATCAACGACGCTCAATTGCTGGAAGCGGACTCCATCGACAGCCTGACCAGCCTGCTCGGCGAGCACCCCGAAGTTGACCTGTTGCTGCTCGATCTCAAGATGCCGGGAGCCAATGGATTCGAGGGGCTGGCCCACCTGCGCGGCCAGTATCCCGACCTGCCCATCGTGGTGGTCTCCGCCTCGGAAGATGCGGCCATCATCCAGCAGGTATTGCGGCTTGGGGCGCTCGGCTTTATTCCCAAGTCGGTACCGATGAAGGAGCTGGTCAACGCCCTCAATACGGTGATCGGGGGGGATAACTGGGTGCCGGAAGGCATCTCGCTCCATCCCGAATCGGAAGATGGCCCCGATTTCGCCAGCAAGCTGGCCAGCCTCACCCCCCAGCAATACAAGGTACTGATCATGCTGCGCGATGGCAGCCTCAACAAACAGATCGCTTGGGAGCTCAACGTCTCCGAGGCCACCATCAAGGCCCATATCACCGCCATCTTCAGAAAACTGGGCGTCAAGAACCGCACTCAGGCGGTTATCGCCCTGCAACAGCTCGATATCAAGGAGAGCTGAAACCCGCGCGCAGTGACTCGCGCGAGACGACATAGCCAGCCATGTTGGCTATTTGTTGCTCGACAATTAGCACGATCGTACTTTATGCTGCCAGCGCCAACGAGGAGATAATGATGAGCAAGGGGCGCCTGACCCGGGAAAACATTTTGCAGACTGCCTTCGAGCAGGCGAGCCAGCAAGGGCTGGAGAGCCTGACCATAGGCTCGCTGGCCAGCGCCTGCGAGATGTCGAAAAGCGGCCTGTTTGCCCACTTTCAATCCCGCGACAATCTGCAGATCGCCGTGCTGGAGTACGCCGCCGAGGTGTTCCGGCTGCGGGTGATCCAGCCGGTACGCCAGCAGGAGCACCATAGCCAGCACGACAAGCTGATCGCCCTGCTGCGTGCCTGGCAGGCTTGGAACCACTGCTTCGCCGGACGCTGCATGTTCCTCGACGCCTGGACCTCGGTGCAGGATGGCCATGAGCAAAAGAGCCCTGTGCAGCAAGCCGCCCGGCAACTGGTGCGCTTCTGGCTCGACTATCTGGCCCGTCAGGTAGTGCAGGGTCAGGCCGCAGGCGAGTGGCGACAGGAGATGGATCCCTGGCGCGCCGTTTACCGCCTCTATGGCCTCTATCTGGCGGATCAGGTGTTCAACGATCTCGAACTGTGTCAGGATCCGGCCCGCCACTTCTGGCCCGAGGTGGATGCTCTGCTCGCCAGCTGGCGCTGATGTTTTGGCATCCGTTCAACACTAATTTTTAAAAACCAACAAAAAAGCACGACCGTTCGCACATAAAAACCACAGGATGACCATGAGCAGCAAGATCTACTTCAACACCCGCCGCTTCAGCCCGAGCAAATGGCTGCTGGGGATCGGCACCCGGTTGCACCACAGACTCGCCCCCACCCATGCCAAGCGCACCGCCAGCAAGTTGCTGCTCACCCCCCAACGCAACCAGCGCGGTGGCCACGAACCAGCCGGTCTGGTGAAGCAGGCCGTCCATACCAGCGAAGGGGTATTGATGAGCTATCGGCTAGGTCAGGGGCCGCTGTGGCTGCTGATGCACGGCTGGTCCGGCAGCGCCAGCCAGTTCTATCCGCTGATGAGCCATATCGCTGCGCAGGGTTTCACCGCCATTGCCTACGATCATCCGGCCCACGGCCAGAGCGCAGGCAACACAGGCCACCTGCCCCGTTTCGTGCGCGCCTTCGACGAGCTGGCGACCAAGCTGGCCAGCGAAGTAGGCCCGCTGCACGGGGTCATCGCCCACAGCATGGGAGGCGCCGTCACCCTCTCCAGCCGTCAGGCGGGTATCGATACCCTGCCGCTGCTGTTGATTTCGCCGGTGCTCGACTATGTGCCCCAGCTCTACGGCATGGTGGCGCGCTCCGGCTACTCCATCCGGTTGTTCGATGCGGTGGTCAAGGAGATTGAGCAGGAGTACCAGCACCCCTTGAGCACGGTCGATCCACTGGGTCGCCTCGCCAGTCGCAGCGGCGCGGCGATAATCGTGCACGACGAGGAGGACAGATTTGCCCCGCACGGCGATTCCTTGAGGGCCAGTCAGGATGGTCATACCCGGCTGGTGAGCACCCGGGGACTGGGCCACGGTCGCATCCTCGCCAGCGCTCCGGTATTCGCCGCCTTCGATCAGCTGGCGCGACCGGAAAATCCTCACCGCGCCCTTTGACACGGGGCCATGAAAAAAACGGGCGAACGCCCGTTTTTATATTTGATACAGCGCCTTATAGTTAACTTGTCAGTGGGAACATTCTTGTCAGAACACGATAAGGCGCCAGCATATGGCCAGACCCAATACAGCGTTGTTGCTCACCGGTGGCGGTGCTCGCGCCGCCTATCAGGTCGGCGCCCTCAAGGCGATTGCGGAGCTCTACCCGCGCAATCTCGGCATCCCTTTTCCCATCCTTTGCGGCACCTCGGCGGGGGCTATCAATGTCACCGCGCTCGCCTGCTACGCCTCCTGCTTCCATCTGGGGGTGCGCAAGCTGGAGTGGGTCTGGCGCCGTTTCGAGACTCACCACATCTTCGATTTTCACCCGGGGCGCCTGCTGTGGCGGTTGATGTACGAAGGGTCGGCAGGGCTGATCAATCCCCACACCAACCACGCCTTTCACCTCTTTGACAACGCGCCGCTGCACCGCCTGCTGGATCAGCTCATCGACTATCACCGCATCGATGACAACATCCTCTACGGCAGTCTGGAGGCGCTGGCCATCACGGCATCGGATTACGATGACGGCCTCTCCACAACCTTCTTTCAAGGGCGAGCCGACCACCATCCTTGGGAGCGAGCCAGACGGCGCGGGGTACGCACCGTGCTTACATCTGAGCACCTGCTCGCCTCCTCGGCATTGCCCTTCGTCTTTCCGGCCACCCGGATCGGCGAGAAGTTCTACGGCGACGGATCCATCCACCAGCTGAGCCCGCTCAGCCCCGCCATCCATCTGGGTGCGGAGCGGATCCTGCTGATCACCCTGGATCCGCCAGCCCACTCGGCGCCGACCCATCACCACGGTCATCTCACCAGCTCCAATATCGCCAGCCATCTGCTCGATACCGTCTTTACCGACACTCTCAACTCCGATCTGGAGCGGCTGTGGCGCATCAACCAGACTCTGGATCTGATCCCTGAGCGGGAGCGCAATCGCCTCAAGCTGAAGCGGGTGGAGACCTGCGTGCTAAAACCGAGTCAGGATCTCGACACCATCGCACTGGCCTACCTGCGCAAACTGCCGCTAAAGTTGCGCCGCCTGTTGCGGGTGCTGGGTGTGAAGGGGGATGAGACCAGCAGTCTGGCCAGCTTTTTGATGTTCTATCCGGGTTATTGTCAGCAGCTGATCAAGCTGGGCTATCAGGACACCCTGAGGGAGCGGGAGCGCGTCGTCGCCTTCCTCGATATCGAAGGGCTACCAAAAGAGCGGGAGTAAAGGGGGCGGCCGATGAGTGCGAGGGGACTCAGCGCCCCTCCAGCAAACGCTGCTCCGCCTGCTCCATCGCCACCACGGTACCAAACAGGATCAGCCGGTCACCGGCCGCCAGCACCAGCTCGGGTCTGGGCTCCAGACTCTGATCCCCGCGCTGTACCTCCTTGATCCGCACCTCATCAAGCGGCAACTCGCGCACTTCACGGCCTACCGCCCACGCCTGATCGTGCAACAACAACGGATGGAGGCGTTCAAGCAGCTGATCTGCCTCCAGATTGCTGGCGCTTTGATCCCCCCAGTAGAAGCCGTGCAGGAAGCGATACTGGCTGCTGCGCTCCAGCTCCATCCGACGGATCACCCGGCCAATTGGGATATCGCAGTTGAGCAGCAGGTGGGAGACCAGCATCAGGGCCCCTTCCTGGGATTCGGGGATCACCTCAAACGCCCCCGCCTGCTTGTACTGCTCCAGAAAACTGTCATCCCGGGTACGCACCAGCACCTTGAGATCCCCCGCCAGTTCGCGGATCAGTGCCAGCATCGCCTCCACCCGCTTGCGATCATCGAAGGTGATGATCACCAGCCGTGCCCGCAGCAGCCCGGCAGCCAGCAGAATATCGCGGCGGCTGGCATCGCCGAAGGCCACCTGCTCCCCCGCCAGCTTAGCCTCGCTCACCCGCTCGGGGTCGAGATCGAGGGCCAGAAAGGGGATCTCTTCGATTTTGAGGAAACGGGCACAGGTCTGCCCGGCCCGGCCAAACCCGGCGATGATGACATGCTGGTTTTTGCTCAGGCCCGACTGGGCCACCTCGGAGCGGGTCAGCAGCGCCGGATCGGTCAGGCTGCGGGCCAGCGAATGGGCCTGGGTCACCAGCCAGGGGGTCATGGCGATGGAGATGATGCCGATGCCGATCAGCAGGGAGACCAGTTGCTGATCCAGCAAGCCGTGGTGGAGCGCCAGCGCCAGCAGCACGAAGCCGAACTCCCCCACCTGACTGAGCATGATGCCGGCGGCCATGCTGTCGCGCTTTCGCTCCCCCATCAGCCGCCCGGCCAGCAGCACCAGTAGGGATTTGCACAGCACCAGCAACACCACGCAGATCAGTACCTGCCACCAAGCCCGCGCCACCAGCTCCCACTCCATGGCCATGCCGATGGTGATAAAGAAGAGCCCCATCAGCACATCGCGAAAGGGCTTGATGTCTACCTCAAGCTGATGACGGTAGTGGGACTCCCCCAGCATCATCCCCGCCAGAAACGCCCCCAGCGCCATCGACAGCCCCAGCGAATGGGTCATGTAGGCGGCCAGCAGCGCCACCAGCAGGGCGCTCAGCACAAAAAGCTCGTCGGAGCGGGCCCGCGCCACCTCGTGAAACAGCAGCGGCAGCAACCACTTACCGACCGCCAGCAGAGTGAAGAGGGCAAACAGCCCCTTGAGGGTGGCCCAGGCGATCTCGGCGGCCAGGGCGCTCCCTTGCACTTCCGGCTGGGCGAGGATCGGGATCATCACCAGCAGGGGCACCACCGCCAGATCCTGAAACAGCAGCACGCTCACCCCCAGCTGGGCGCGGCGGGTGTGGAGCTGCTTCTGCTCGCCGAGCTGCTTGATCACCACAGCCGTGGAGGAGAGTGCCAACGTTCCCGCCACCACCAGCGACTGGGCCAGACCCAGCCCCCACCACCAGCCGATGGCGAAGAAGAGCAGTGACGTGAGCAGCACCTGCAACATCCCCACCCCCAGCACCAACCGACGCATCGCCAGTAATTTCGGCAGGGAGAACTCCAGCCCCAGCGAGAACATCAGAAAGACGATCCCCAGCTCGGCAATGGTCTGCATGATCGACTGGCCGGTGATCACCGCCAGCCCGTGGGGGCCGAGCAAGACGCCGGCAATCAGGTAGGCGAGGATGACCGGCAAGCCGAGGCGCCGGAAAGTTGCCACCAGCAGGACGGCGGCGAACAGCAGGATCAACAGATCGGTGTACAAATTTTCCTCTCCTTTTATCGACTTAAGCTTAGTCAGCCGATCTGGCGGGCAGGAAAGATATATTGGGCATGCCAATTGCAGGGAGGAGACAGTAGTCAGGTGTTACAGGTGGAAGACCATGGAAAATACGTCGTCACTTAATGGCTTTAGCCATGGCATCGAGCAGTGGGTTCGCCAGATGGAGCGGCTCACGCCGTTGCCCAGCGTTGAACGCAACCAGTTGCTCGAGCAGTTGTTGGGGCAGAGCGATCTCGGCGGTCTGCTGACAACTTTTGCCGATCGTGCGGCAAGAATTGTCAGGATCCACGGTCTCTACCTCGATTGTGGCCAGCCCCATGTGCTGATCCAGCACCCGCCGCTGGCCACCCTCAACCTGCACAACTATCCGTTCGAGCTGCGCGGCCAGCACGGCCAGCTGCTCGGCCAACTTCACTACGAGCTGGAACATCCGCTGAGCGGCAGTCAGCAACGGGCACTGATGCAATACCATCAGCTGCTCTGCCTGCTGCTCCCCCTCTATCTGCGGCTGGAAAAACTGGATCAGCTGGTCCGGCTCGATCACCTGACCGGCCTTGGCAACCGCTCCTACTTTGACGAGGCCATCGGCCGCGCCATCGAGCAGCACAGCCGAGAGCCCCACGGTCTGGTGCTGGTGCTGCTGGATCTCGATCGCTTCAAGCAGATCAATGACACCTGGGGCCATCCGGTGGGGGATCTGGTGCTGAGCCGCTTCGCCCAGCTGCTCAAGGGGTGTATCCGCAGCACGGATCAAGCCTTCCGGCTCGGGGGAGATGAATTTGCCCTGCTGCTGCAACCGGCCGAACCCGAGGCGTGGCGCCCGGTCTGGCTGCGACTGCAGCATATGTTGATGACCAACAAGGAGCTCAGCACCTTCTCGGTCGGATGCAGCCTTGGCGCCGCCAGCTGGCAATCCGGGGTCGATGTGCCGAGCCTCTACGAGGCGGCCGACAGTCACCTCTACGCCCGCAAAAAAGCCGGCAAGGCCAGCCCTAACGAATAATCCCGAACTCTTCTTTGCTCCGGCACATGCGCGCCATGTGACCGGAGCTTCTTTTTTTGGGGCTAATCCCCCCTCACACCGAGATCACCTCAGGCAAGATCCTGCTCGGGCAAAACCGGAGCTGCACCGCCCCCCTGCCAGTGACAGACCAGCCCGGCCCCCTGCGCCATAAAACCGTCGCAGACAAAGAGCCCCACCACCGCCGCTACCTGCTCGCCATAGTAGAGGATGGGGATGCGCCCCCGCTGCCACGAAGGCACGCCATACTCCTGCAGCAGCTTCTTCATCCGCCGACTGCCGCTTCGCCCCACCGGTTTGAGGGGGATCCCGGGCGCCACCTGAAAACGCACCGAGAGAGGCTCATCCGCTCGGGGGGAACGCAGCCGATCCTCGCCGTGCTCCGCAATGCGCACCACCAGCTCACCCAACCCGTCCGGCAGGGTCAGCGGCTCACCCACGGTCAACGGCAATACCTGATGGCAAGGTTGCAGATCAGGGCTCACCAGATAGAGCCGCTCCTGAAAACGGCGGCAGCTCTGGCGCCCCCAGTTGAGCTGGGGATTGGCATCGCCGCGCGCCAGCGCTACCTCCTGCCAGAGCCGGGCAAGCTGCTCACGGGATGGCATCTCCCCCCCCTGACGGCGGATCCAGTAGCGCAGCAGGTTGTTGCGCCGGGTGGGTGAAAGGGCGTGCAGCGGGCCGATATGGAGCGCCTCCCCCTCGCCCGCCAGCTGCCAGTCACTCTCTGCCAGTTCATCCAGCAGCGCCTCCTGCTCGGCGCACAGAGCCATGCTGCGCGCCGCGGTCTGGGCCATGGCGGGCCAGCGCGCCTTGAGCTGGGGGATAAGCGTCTGGCGCAAAAAGTTGCGGTCATAACTCACGTCCTGATTGCTCTCATCCTCCACCCAGCCAAAGGGGAGGCTCGCCGCCGCCTCGGCCAGCTCGGCACGACTCATATCGAGCAGCGGCCGCAGCAGCAGACCGCCAGCAAAGGGCTGGCTTGGCAGGATCCCCGCCAGTCCACGCAGACCGGCGCCGCGCTTGAGGGCCAGCAGCAGGGTCTCCAGCTGATCGTCCTGATGGTGGGCGGTGAGCAGCCACTCCCCCTCCCGCATCCTAGCTGTCAGTCGCTGGTAACGGGCGGTGCGGGCCTGCGCCTCCAGACTCTCGCCATTGCCGCGGATCAGGGTCACCCGCTCGACCAGCAGCTCCACCGCCAATTGCTGACACACAGCTTCACAATGAGCGACCCACTCATCGGCATGGGGACTGAGGCCGTGGTGCACGTGCAGGGCGCGAAGCGGCAGGCTGTGCTGGCGGGCATACTGCGCCGCCAGCACCAGCAGCAGGGTGGAGTCGAGGCCGCCACTGAAGGCCACCAGCAGACCGGTGGAACCTTCCGGCGCTGGCATAGTCAGACAAAAGCGAGAATAAAGATGAGAAATCATAGGCTTCCCCAAAACGGACCGGCCGATCTTAGCAGAGTCGGGCTTATCAAGCTGCAACCCTGCTGCTAGAGTGAGGCTCGCCCGCCCTCTCCACCAGGCTGACCGCAAGGCGGTCGCACAACCGGTTGGAGCAAGGAAGATGGGCAGGGAAGCAAACAACCCGAATTGGAATCAAACAAGATGAACAATAAGAAAAGCTTACTGGCTGGCCTGATTGGACTGGCCCTGCTGGCTGGCTGCAGTCAGGCACCGCAAGACGCCCCCAAACACTCCGGGCTGGCGCTGGCCAATATGGACACCCAGGTCAAACCCGGCGATGACTTCTTCCGCTACGTCAATGGCAAGTGGCTCGCCACCGCCAAGATCCCCGACGATCGTCCCGCCGATGGCGCCTTCTACATGCTGCGGGACAAATCCCTCGCCGATGTACGGGTGCTGGTCGAGGAGCTGGCCAAGCAGGAGGCAGCCACCGACACGCCGACCCAGCAGATCCGCGATCTCTACGCCAGCTATCTGGATCAGGCAGGCCGTGACGCCAAGGGGCTCACCCCGCTGGCACCGGCGCTGGCCGATATCGACCGGATCGGTGATCAGGCTGCGCTGGCCCGCGCCTTTGCCCAGTCGGGCCGCATGGGCGGCGGCGCACCGTTCGGCATCTGGATCGACGCCGATGCCAAGTCCCCCGACCGCTATGCGGTCTACCTCTATCAAGGTGGACTGGGGCTGCCGGATCGGGACTACTACCTCAAGCAGGATCCCGACAGCCAGGCCCTGCGCCAGAAGTACCAGCAGCACATCGCCGCCATGCTGAGCCGCCTCGGAGAGTCTGACCCGAGCGGCAAGGCCAAGCGGATTCTGGCCCTCGAAACCCGGCTCGCCACCATCCAGTGGGACAACGTCGCGCTGCGGGATCGGGAGAAGAACTACAACAAGCGCCCCGTCAGCGAACTGGCACGGCTCGCCCCCCATCTCGACTGGCAGGCTTATCTCAATGCCGCGGGCATCGCTGGCCAGCCGGAGCTCATCATCGGTCAGCCGACCTATCTGAGCGCGCTGGATCAGGTGATGGCCCAGACCCCCATCGCCGACTGGCAGGCCTACCTCAAGTGGCAACTGCTGACCGACTACGCCCCCTATCTCGACAGCGAGACCGACCGCGCCAACTTTGCCTTCTACGGCACCACATTGAGCGGCACGCCCAAGCAGCGCGCCAGCTGGGAGCGGGCACTCGGGGTGCTGAACGATCATCTGGGTGAAGCAGTCGGCCAGCTCTATGTGGCCCGCTACTTCCCGCCAGCAGCAAAGGAGCGGATGGAGCAGCTGGTTGAGAACCTGCGCACCGCCTACGGTCAGAGCATCAAGGAGCTCGACTGGATGTCGCCCGAGACCAAGGCGCAGGCACTCGAGAAGCTGGCCAAGTTCCGCCCCAAGATCGGCTACCCCGACAAGTGGAAGGATTACAGCGCCATCACCATCAAACCGGATGATCTGGTGGGCAACCTGCAACGCTCGCAAGCCTTTGAATACGCAGACAGTCTGGCGCGCCTCGGCAAGCCGGTGGACCGGGACGAGTGGCACATGTCGCCGCAGACGGTGAACGCCTACTACAACCCGAGCAACAACGAGATCGTCTTCCCGGCGGCCATTTTGCAGCCCCCCTTCTTCGACATGACGGCGGATGATGCGGTCAACTACGGCGCCATCGGCGGGGTCATTGGCCACGAGATGGGCCACGGTTTTGATGATCAGGGGGCCAAATCCGACGGTGACGGCATGATGCGCGACTGGTGGACACCGCAAGATCTCAAGGAGTTCCGCTTCCGCACCAGCCGTCTGGTGGCCCAGTACAACCGCTTCGAGCCCATCAACGGCCAGTTCGTCAACGGCCAGTTCACTCTGGGTGAGAACATCGGCGATCTGGGCGGTCTCACCATCGCCCACAAAGCCTACGAGCTGTCACTGGATGGCAAGGAGGCGCCGGTGCTGGATGGCTTCACCGGCGAACAGCGCTTCTTCCTCGGTTGGGCACAGGTGTGGAAGGGGATGTATCGCCCCGAGCTGATGCAGATGCTGCTGCGCTCCGACCCCCACTCGCCCCCCGAGTACCGGGTCAACGGCGTGGTGCCGAACATTCCCGCCTTCTACGAGGCATTCAACATCCAGCCGGGTGACAAGCTCTATCTGCCGCCCCAGAAGCGGGTGAAGATCTGGTAACAGCATCACGGCGGGCTCCCCGGGAGCCCGCACTCAAGAGACAGCAAGAGGTTGCAAGATGAACAGAGCATTGATGATGGCAGGGCTGCTGACCCTGCCGCTGGCGGCACAAGCCGAAGAGGGATTTAGCAAGCAACTGACCCTCCCCTCCGGGCAGGTGATCCGGGTGGCGCAGGGGGTGGGTGAGCCCGCCTCCATCGGCAGCTATGACGTGCGGCTCTATTCGGGCCAGAACGCCAAATTTCCACTGGATGAGTTTCAGGATGGCAAGGTGATGGCCCGCAACGGCTTTATCAGGGAGCTGAAACTGGTCGACTTGAATGGCGACAAGCAGCCCGAGCTGGTGGTCATCATCGAGAGCGCCGGTAGCGGCAGCTATCAGGATGCCGATGCCTACACCGTCAGCCCGCAAGGGGAGCTGGAGATCTTTAATCAGGTCAAGGAGCTGGAGCCCAAAGAGGATGTGGTCAAGGCGCTCAAAAGCCCGCAAGACTAAGCCCTCTCCCGACATCTGTGTCTAGTCCTGAAATAGGTTTACACATTTTCAACTAGCATTTCTCTACTCAGAACCCCCTATGTGCCGCATCGGGGGTTCTGTATTTCAAC
>NZ_JBFODN010000061.1:0-18975 GCF_040908345.1 Aeromonas sp. R3-1 | reverse complement strand
GGGGCTGAGGCCGCCACGACTATGATGGCCCCCCTGCGCCAGCTGATGGTGGCGGGGGACGAGGAGGGCTTTCGTCTCGCGGGCCGTGCCTGGCAGCTCGCCACTTTCCGCCGAACCCACCGTTTCTGCGGCGAGTGCGGCGCCCCCATGACCCCGAAGGCGGGGGAGTGGGCGCAAGTGTGCCACCACGGCCATACAGTCTATCCGCGCATCTCCCCCTGCATTATCGTAGCGGTACGCAAGGGGCCGGAGATCCTGCTGGCAGCCCATCGCCGTCACTATCAGGCGGACGATCCCATGTATACCGTGCTGGCCGGCTTCGTGGAGGCGGGAGAGAACCTTGAGCAGTGCGTGGCACGGGAGGTGTTCGAGGAGAGCGGCATCCGGGTGCGCAATGTGCGCTATGTGGCGAGCCAGCCCTGGCCCTTCCCCCACAGCCTGATGATGGGCTTTACCGCCGACTACGAGAGCGGCGAGATCAAGGTGCAGGATGACGAACTGGTGGCCGCCGCTTTCTTTGCCGCCGACCGGCTGCCGCGTTTGCCGCCCCACGGCACCATTGCCAGGCGGCTGATCGAGTTGTCACTGGCTGGCGAGGGGTAACGAGGCGCTTATCTTTTAGCCAACCTTTTTGCACCTCTTTTTAAAAACGGGGCGCTCTGGTTTGCGCCCCTTCACATCTTTGCAACCGATCACCCATTTGCCACGTTTTGGGCAGTCCGATCCGGTGGGCAAAGTGGTATTATGGCCGCCATTTTATGCGTGATATGAATTCAGGAACTGGGATGAAAGAGCTGAAGAACGATCGATACCTGCGCGCTTTGCTGCGTCAGGATGTAGACATGACGCCGGTATGGATGATGCGCCAGGCTGGCCGTTATCTGCCGGAATACAAGGCGACTCGCGCCCAGGCGGGGGATTTCATGTCCCTGTGCCGCAACGCCGAGCTGGCCTGTGAAGTCACCCTGCAGCCGCTGCGCCGCTACCCGCTCGATGCCGCCATCCTCTTCTCCGACATTCTCACCGTGCCCGATGCCATGGGGCTGGGTCTCTACTTCGAGCAGGGTGAAGGCCCGCGCTTCGAGCGTCCGATCACCTCCATGGCCGATGTGCAGGCGCTGCCCATTCCGGATCCGGAAGATGAGCTGGGCTACGTGATGAACGCAGTGCGCACCATCCGCCGTGAGCTGAAGGGCGAAGTGCCGCTCATCGGCTTCTCCGGCAGCCCCTGGACCCTGGCTACCTACATGGTGGAGGGGGGCAGCTCCAAGGCGTTCACCAAGATCAAGCAGATGATGTACGCAGAGCCGCAAACCCTGCACCTGCTGCTCGACAAGTTGGCCGACAGCGTGATTGCTTACCTCAACGCCCAGATCAAGGCGGGTGCGCAGGCGGTCATGGTGTTCGACACCTGGGGCGGCGTGCTCACCCCTCGCGATTACCGCGATTTCTCCCTGCAGTACATGCACAAGATTGTCGATGGCCTGATCCGCGAGCACGACGGTCGCCGCGTGCCGGTCACCCTGTTCACCAAGAACGGCGGTCAGTGGCTGGAGCAGATCGCCGCAACCGGTTGCGATGCGCTGGGTCTGGACTGGACCACCGACATTGCCGACGCCAAGCGCCGGGTCGGCGACAAGGTGGCGCTGCAGGGCAACATGGACCCCTCCATGCTCTACGCCACTCCGGCTCGCATCCGTGAAGAGGTCGCCTCCATTCTGGCCGGTTTCGGTCAGGGCAACGGCCACGTCTTCAACCTGGGTCACGGCATCCATCAGGATGTGAACCCGGAGCACGCTGGCGTGTTCGTCAACGCGGTGCACGAGCTCTCTGCCCAGTATCACGGCCGCTAAGGTCGGGTGAGAGAAGGATTGTGTGATTGAAATTCGGGGCCGTTAGGCCCCGTTTTACATTAAAAAATGGCGCTGCGACGACGAGAGCGTGGCGCCAGTGCGGGAGGCAAGATGAGCAGCAAGTCACTGGATTGGGGTATCGATCTTGGCGGTACCAAGTGCGAATGCGTGGTGCTGGATGGCGACGAGGTGCTGCTGCGCCACCGCATCCCCACCGAGCGGGCTGGCGGTTATGACCATATGATCGGCCAGATCGCCAAGCTGGTAGCTGAGTGCGCCGAGAAGATTGGTCAGCGGCCGGCCGTCATCGGCATGGGCACGCCGGGGGCGCGGGATCCGCAGACCGGCCTGATGAAGAACTGCAATACCACCGAGCTCAACGGCAAGCCGTTCAAGGAGGATCTGGAGCGCAAACTGGGCGTGCCGGTGCTGATCGCCAACGACGCCAACTGCTTCGCGCTGGCAGAAACCCATCTCGGTGCAGTGCGCCAGCACCATCCCGATGCGAAAGTGGTATTCGGCATCATCATGGGCACCGGGGTCGGCTCCGGCATCGTCATCAACGGCCAGATCCTCAACGGCCACCATGGCATCGCCGGCGAGTGGGGCCACAACGTGCTCTCTCCCGATGGTCCCGAGTGCTACTGCGGCAAGCGCGGCTGCGTCGAGACCCTGATCAGCGGCCCGGCGCTGGAAGCCTGGTATGAGGCCAAGGCCAAGCGCCGCCTCTCGCTCGCCCAAATCGCGGCCGCCACGGCTCACGATCATGTGGCCAAGCTCACCATCGACCGGCTGCACCTGCTGTTTGGTCAGGCGCTGGCCAATGTGGTCAATATTCTCGACCCGGATGTGATCGTCATCGGTGGTGGGGTGGGCAATGTGCAGAGCCTTTACAGCGCAGGGCGGCAGACAATTTTGCCCTTCCTCTTTAATCCCCGCTTCAGAGCCCCCATTATTGCTCCTGCCCTTGGCGACAGTGCCGGGGTATTCGGGGCCGCACTGCTGGCCCGCGGTGAATTCAAGGAGGCCCTGCTGTCGTAGCCGGGGCTCTAGGGGCGGCCGGTGCGTCGCCCTGTTGCTGGTTCAAGGAAACGGATTCTCGATGATCAAGATTGCCATCAATGGTTACGGGCGGATCGGTCGCAACGTGTTGCGAGCCCTCTATGAAAGCGGGCGCGACAAGACCATCAAGATCGTCGCCATCAACGAGCTGGCGGCCCCCGAGGCCATGGTGCACCTGACCCGTTACGATACCAGTCACGGTCGCTTCCACCATCCGGTGCAACTGGCGGGCAACAGCATGCTGGTGGGGGAGGATCTCATCTCCCTGTTTGCCGAGCGGTATCCGTCAAAGCTGCCGTGGCGGGCGCTGGGGGTGGACGTGGTGCTCGATTGTACCGGGGTATTCGGCTCGCGGGCCGATGCCGAGCTGCATCTGGCGGCGGGGGCGGGCAAGGTGCTCTTCTCCCACCCGGCGGATGCCGATGTGGATGCCACCGTGGTCTACGGGGTCAACCATCATACCCTCACCGGAGCGGAGCGGATCGTCTCCAACGCCTCCTGTACCACCAACTGCGTGGTGCCGGTGATTGAAACATTGCATCGAGAATTCGAGATAAATTGTGGTACTATTACGACAATTCATTCGGCCATGCATGATCAGCAAGTCATCGATGCCTACCACAGTGACTTGCGCCGAACCCGCGCTGCCAGTCAGTCCATCATTCCGGTGGACACCAAGCTGGCAAAGGGGCTGGAGCGTATCCTGCCCCACTTCGCCGGCAAGTTCGAGGCGATCGCGGTGCGGGTGCCGACCATCAATGTAACAGCGATGGATCTCAGTATTACTGTTCGTAAAAAAGTGACAGTTACTGACGTAAATCAAGCCCTGCAACGGGCATCCAGAGGTACATTACACGGTATTCTGGATTACACGGAAGAACCGCTGGTCTCCGTAGACTTCAATCATGATGCACACTCCTGCATCATTGATGGTACCCAGACCCGGGTGAGCGATGCCAACCTCGTCAAGATGTTGATGTGGTGCGATAACGAATGGGGCTTCGCGAACCGGATGCTGGATACCACCCGGGCCATGATGGCCGCAGGCTGAGCCTGCCCCGGGCGAAAGGTTACTGTTTTTAACATTACCTGGAAAATATAGAGGACTGAATATGTCTGTTATCAAGATGACTGACCTGGATCTGGCGGGTAAACGCGTTCTGATCCGTGCTGACCTGAACGTACCGGTAAAAGACGGCAAGGTCACCTCCGATGCACGTATCGTTGCGACTCTGCCGACCATCAAGCTGGCTCTGGAAAAGGGCGCCAAGCTGATGATCACCTCCCACCTGGGTCGTCCGACCGAGGGTGAATACAACGAAGAATTCTCCCTGGCTCCGGTTGTCAACTATCTGAAAGACGCTCTGTCCTGCCCGGTTCGCCTGGCCAAGGATTACCTGGATGGCGTAGAAGTCGCTGCCGGTGAGCTGGTTGTGCTGGAAAACTGCCGCTTCAACAAAGGCGAGAAGAAGAACACCGAAGAGCTGGCCAAAAAATACGCCGCCCTGTGTGATGTCTTTGTAATGGATGCGTTCGGTACTGCTCACCGCGCCGAAGGTTCCACCTACGGTGTTGCTCAGTTCGCACCTGTTGCTTGTGCCGGTCCGCTGCTGGCGGGTGAACTGGAAGCCCTGGGCAAAGCCATGCTGAAGCCCGAGCGCCCGATGGTTGCCATCGTTGGCGGCTCCAAGGTCTCCACCAAGCTGACCGTACTGGAATCCCTCTCCAAAATCGCTGACCAGCTGGTTGTCGGTGGTGGCATCGCCAACACCTTCATCGCTGCTGCCGGTCACAACGTCGGCAAGTCCCTGTGCGAGCACGACCTGATCGACACCGCCAAGAAACTGGCTGCCGAGACCAACATTCCTGTGACCACCGACGTGGTTGTAGGTGCCGAGTTCTCCGAGTCCACTCCGGCCACCATCAAGTCCGTCTCTGACGTGACCGACGGCGACATGATCTTCGACATCGGCCCGGATTCTGCCAAGGCCCTGGCTGACATCATCATGAACGCCAAGACCATCCTGTGGAACGGCCCGGTTGGTGTATTCGAGTTTGACCAGTTCGCCGAAGGCACCAAGGTGATCGCTGAAGCCATCGCTGCTTCTCCGGCCTTCTCCATCGCTGGCGGTGGTGACACCCTGGCTGCCATCGACAAGTTCGGCATCGCTGACAAAGTCTCCTACATCTCCACTGGCGGCGGCGCCTTCCTGGAGTTCGTAGAAGGCAAGGTACTGCCGGCTGTTGCGATTCTGGAACAGCGCGCCAAAGCCTAATTGACCCGGAACGGGGGGCAAAAGCCTCCCGTTTCGTTTATCATGTGCCCGCTGTGCCGGTTCATGATGAACCCCCCATTTTTTATTAACGGCATACGAGACAGGACGATTAAACATGTCTAAGAAAATTTTCGACTTCGTAAAACCCGGCGTGATCACTGGTGATGACGTTCAGAAAGTGTTCGCCATCGCTAAAGAGAACGGCTTTGCTCTGCCGGCCGTAAACTGCGTTGGTACCGACTCCGTGAACGCCGTACTGGAAGCTGCCGCCAAGGTTAAAGCGCCGGTTATCGTTCAGTTCTCCAACGGTGGTGCCGTGTTCACCGCCGGTAAGGGTCTGAAGCTGGAAGGTCAGAAAGCTGCCATCCTGGGTGCCATCTCTGGTGCCAAGCACGTTCACGCTGTTGCCGAAGCTTACGGCGTGCCGGTAATCCTGCACACCGACCACGCTGCCAAGAAGCTGCTGCCGTGGATCGACGGTCTGCTGGAAGCGGGCGAGAAGCACTTTGCTGAAACCGGCAAGCCGCTGTTCTCCTCCCACATGCTGGATCTGTCCGAAGAGTCTCTGGAAGAGAACATCGACATCTGCTGCGAGTACCTGACCCGCATGGCCAAGATGAACATGACTCTGGAGCTGGAACTGGGTTGCACCGGTGGCGAAGAAGACGGCGTCGACAACAGCCACATGGATCAGTCCGCTCTGTACACCCAGCCGGAAGATGTTGCTTACGCTTACGAGCGTCTGTCCAAGATCAGCCCGCGTTTCACCATCGCTGCCTCCTTCGGCAACGTACACGGTGTATACAAGCCGGGTAACGTCAAGCTGACCCCGTCCATTCTGGACGCTTCCCAGAAGTACGTTTCCGAGAAGTTTGGCGTTCCAGCCAAGTCTCTGGACTTCGTATTCCACGGTGGTTCAGGTTCCACTCTGGAAGAGATCCGCGAGTCCATCTCCTACGGCGTAGTGAAGATGAACATCGACACCGACACCCAGTGGGCAACCTGGGAAGGTCTGCTGAACTTCTACAAGAAGAACGAAGCTTACCTGCAAGGCCAGCTGGGCAACCCGGAAGGCGCCGACAAGCCGAACAAGAAGTACTACGATCCGCGCGTATGGCTGCGTGAAGGTCAGACTTCCATGATCGCTCGTCTGGAGAAAGCATTCTCCGACCTGAACGCCATCGACGTACTGTAATTCGTTACAGCACCTTGATTGCATGAAAAGGCGCCCTTCGGGGCGCCTTTTGCATTTCTGTGATCCGCACCGGTTGGTGAGTGGAGGAGGAACTGGGTATTATCGAAACAACTTTGCTTATTTTATTAAACAATTTGCAACCAAGGCAGGATGCTGAGTATGCAGGCAGGAAAGCACAACGGATATCAGGAGCACGTCGCCTCCTACTACGCGGCCACCCGCAACGACCCGCAACAGTGGCCCGAGCTGGAGGGGGAGCACAAGGCTGACGTCTGCATCATCGGCGGCGGCTTTACCGGTCTCAATACCGCCATCAATCTGGCGGATGCCGGGTACAAGGTCGCCTTGCTGGAGGCCAACCGTATCGGCTGGGGCGCCTCCGGGCGCAACGGCGGCCAGCTTATTCGCGGTATCGGTCACGATACCAGCCAGTTCGCCCGCTGGATTGGTGAGGAAGGGGTGCGCGAACTCGACCTGATGGGGCTGGAGGCGGTGCAGCTGGTGCGCGAGCGGGTTGAGCGTTTCAATATCGACTGCGACCTCACCTGGGGTTACTGCGATCTGGCCACCCGTCAGCGCCATCTGGCCGGCTTCGAAGAGGAGCTCGACCATCTGGCGAGTCTGGGGTATGAGCACGAGTTGAAGCTGGTGCCGCGAGAAGATATCCATAGCGTGGTGGGGTCTGATCGCTATATCGGCGGCCTTATCGACATGGGCTCCGGCCACCTGCATCCTCTCAATCTGGCGCTGGGCGAGGCGCGCGCCGCTGCCAGCCTCGGGGTTTCCCTGTTTGAACACTCCCGGGTGACCCATATCGATTACGGCAAGCAGGTCGAGGTGACCACGGCTCATGGGCGGGTCACCGCCGATTATCTGGTGATCGGCTGCAACGCCTATCTCAACGACCTCAATCCGGAGCTGGGAGGGCGGGTGCTACCGGCCGGCTCCTATATCCTCGCCACCGAAGTGCTGGATCGCCGCTTGCGCCAGCGCTTGCTGCCGCAAAACATGGCGGTGTGCGATCAGAACGTGGCGCTAGACTACTACCGCCTCTCCGCCGATGGTCGCCTGCTGTTTGGCGGGGCCTGCAACTATTCGGGGCGAGATCCGAAGGATATCAAGGCCTTTATGTTGCCCAAGCTGCTGCGAGTCTTCCCCGAGCTGGCTGGCACTGCCATCGAGTTTCAGTGGGGGGGCATGATCGGGATCGGCGCCAACCGGCTGCCGCAGATTGGCCGCTTGAAGGAATACCCAAACGTGCTATACGCCCAGGCCTATTCGGGTCACGGTCTCAACGCTACCCATATGGCGGGCAAGCTGGTGGCCGAGGCGATCCGCGGCGAGAGCCGGGGTTTCGATCTCTTTGCCAGCGTGCCCCATATCACCTTCCCCGGCGGCCCGGCGCTGCGCTCCCCGCTGCTGGCACTGGGAATGTTGTGGCACCGGATGAAGGATATCTTCTGACCCCCATTGTCAGCCTGTGCAGTGATGGCTGAACTAAGCCCCCTTGCCAGCCCTTGTTTATAGCGGGTTAGCACTATCGTTCCGCCCGATAGACCAAAAGATGCATTCGCGCCAATCTCGTCCGGTTGGCGCTATCTTTTAGGTGTGAGAGCGGTTATCTGCCAAGGGGACGAGGGTGTGTCTGCTTGCCGGAATACTTGCCGAGAAAGAGCTGAGGACGGGGAGAGGAGGGCCAAGATGGAGATAAATGTGGTCGCGTCAGGCGGGCTCAGCCCGCTGGCGCAACGGCAGGGTTCTCCCGCTGTGCAGGCACAAGAGAGGGCTGCAACTTCACCATCAACGGGCAGTGACAGCCTGGTGCGCGACCTTGGCGCTGTGCTGGACGAGCTGGTGCTAGGGGCGGATGGCGGCGGGAGCAGTGCTTCAATCAGGGATTCGCTGGAGGCGTTCATCAACACCATGATGGGCTCCCTGCAACAGCAGCAGGAGCAACAGTTGGCATTGCAGCAACAACAGCGGCAAGAGCAGGAACAGCGCAAACTCGCCATCGCCGACAGCAGCGAAAACCCGCTCAAGCGGGATCTGGAGCGCCTGCTGGAGACGCTGGATCAGCAGGGCGGACAGGAAAAAGAGAGCGAGCAAGGGGCCGAAAGCGAAGCGGTGAACCCCTTGCAGAACCAGCTGGCCAAGCTGCTGGAGAGCATTGGCGCGGCAGAGAGCGGGGTCACCCTCAAGGAGGTGCTCTCAGGGTTGGCCAGCAAGTTGCCGAGCGAAACCGCCGAGCGAAAAGGGTATCGGGTCGATACCCAGGTTTGAGCTGGTTGGCAACGGCAGTCCAGTCGTTGCAGAGCATAAGGGGCGGAAAGCGCTTTATTGG
This sequence comes from Aeromonas sp. R3-1, assembly GCF_040908345.1. NCBI lineage: Bacteria > Pseudomonadati > Pseudomonadota > Gammaproteobacteria > Aeromonadales > Aeromonadaceae > Aeromonas > Aeromonas sp. R3-1. Next base: position 10,248 of record NZ_JBFODN010000061.1, on the reverse strand, counting down.
GCCGGTTCCGCCAGCCGCCAGCCCTGTTCGTCCTTCATCATCCACACCTCGGCCTCTTGCGGCAGCACCTGGCCCGCCTCGAACTCGCCATATTTGCGCTCGAGCTCCATCAGCCCCATCTCCTGCTGGAAGGGGCCAACCCGGTCGTAGACCAGATCCTCGTCGTGCAACACCTGCAACTGATCGAGCCCCTGCTTGAAGTGGAGCTGGTAACTCACCTTGACCAGATAGACCCCCTCCATCCGCTCCTCCTTGCCGAGGATGGTGAAGTCGCTGATATCGAACAGGTTGGCGTCTGTCTCGGCCAGTAGCCTGGCGGTGACCTGCTGGCGGATATCCTCTTCACCGGGCCCTGCACTGCAGCCATAAAGCCAGAGGGCTAGCAGGGGGATGAACCACTTTTTCATCAAAACTCCGGACAAGTGCAAAACGAGAGGGGCGATTGTGCCACGCGAATGCGCGGCGGCAAACCTCGGCTCACGGTTCCAGTGAACGTTCCAGCACGATGGCCTCGGCCCGATAACCAGCCAGCTCGCGGCGATAGCACTCGGTGAAGCCTCTGCGCAGCCAGAAGGATAGAGCACTCTCATTGCTGGCAATCACTGACAGGCGAAGCCGGGTAGCCCCCCATGAGCTTGCCAGCGTGCAGGCGTGAAGATAGAGCGACTGACCACGGCCACTCCCTTGCCAGGGTTCCCCCACCAGTAACAGACCCAGATAGGCGGTGTCTGGATTGGGGTAGCCGCGCAGCAGATCAATGACAGCGGTGAGTTCTCCCTGCTCCCAGCGGCCGATGAGATGTTTGTCGGAGAGAGGCAGGCCGGATGGGCAGGCGACAAGTTCCTTTTCTCCTGCCTGTGCAGAGAGAGGGTCATTGCTCACCGCCGCCTGATAGGAGGTGGCCTGCTCGAACAGCCGCTGCAAGGCAGGTGCATCGCTTGTCTGCAGCCGACGCAACTCAGTGTGCATCACTTACCATCTCGAGATGTTTGGCAAAGGGGATAGGCCCCATAAAACCGGTGACCCGCTGCCCTGTCAGCTCCTTGCCCTCGCGGTCGAAGAAGATCAGGGTCGGCAGCCCCAGCACATTGAGGCCGTTGAGCAGCTCGATATCGGCATCGTCGTTGGCGGTAACATCCGCCTGCAGCAGCACCATCTGGCCGAAGCGCTCGCGCACGGTTGGGTCACTGAAGGTCTTGTGCTCGAACTCTTTGCAGGCGACGCACCAGTCCGCGTAGAGGTCGAGCAGCACCGGCTTGCCGCGGGCGGCGGCCAGCTGCACCTTGAGATCATCCAGCGTCTTGACGCGGATAAACTGCGGCGCCGTTTGACTGGCATCCGCCGTGGCGGCAGCAGGACCGGCCGGTTGCAGCAGATCCTTGCCCACAACCACGGCGCTGATCATCGCCAGCAACAGCACGAAGCCGCGCACGCTTTTGGCCACCGAGTGGGGCTGATGCTGGTTGTGGTGATAAAGGTAGCCGCACAGCAGCAGCCCCCAGCCAAGCCAGGCGAGAGTAGCAATCTGGTCGCTCCAGAGCCGTGACAGCAGTAGGATCGGCACCGCCAGCAGGGCAAAACCAAACAGCTGCTTGATCACATCCATCCAGGCGCCTGCTTTGGGCAGCAACTTGCCACCCGAGGTGCCGAGCAGCAGCAGCGGTAGCCCCATCCCCAGTGACAGCGCATAGAGCGCCGCCCCGCCGAGCCAGAGATCGCCGCTCTGGGCCACGTAGATCAGCGCCCCCGAGAGCGGTGCCGTGGTGCAGGGGGAGCAGACCAGCCCGGAGATCATCCCCATGATGGCGACCCCGACCACAGAGCCGCCCTGCTGGCGGTTGGAGAGGCCGGAGAGACGCGTCTGCAAACTGCTCGGCAGTTGCAGGGTGTAGAGCCCGAACATGGAGAGGGCCAGCAGCACGAACATCACCGAGAGGCCGATCAGCACATAGGGGTGTTGCAGCGCCGCCTGGAATTTCAGGCCCGCCGAGGCCACTATCAGCCCCAGCAGGGTGTAGGTGACCGCCATCCCCTGCACATAGACAAAGGAGAGCAGGAAGGCGCGACCGGTAGAGAGGCGATGGCCAGCACCGGCGATGATGCCGGTCAGAATGGGATACATGGGGAAGACGCAGGGGGTGAAGGCGAGCCCCAGCCCCAGCGCGAAGAAGGCGACGATGCTGAGCCAAAAACCCTGATTGCCGAGGGCGGCGGCGAGCTGATCCTGCTGGCTAACCGGTGCGACGCTTTGTGCCGTTTCAGCAGTAGATGCTGTGGTTGCCGTAACCAGCGGGGCCACATCGATCAGCTTGTCGGTCGGCGGGTAGCAGAGGCCGTCGGTACAGCCCTGATAGCGCACCCGCAGGGTGGCATTTTCCCCCACCTCCTTTAGCGGCACCGCGATGCTCACCTGCTGGTAGTAGACCCGGGTCTTGCCGAAGAAGTCATCCTCGTGCTCGGTGCCTTCCGGCGGGGTCGGCTCGCTGAAGGTGAGGTTGTTCCCCTTGAAGCGTAGGCTGTGGCGATAGAGGTAGTAATCGTCGGCGATGTGGAGGGTCAGCAGCAGCTGATCGCCACGCTGTTCGCTCTCGATCTGAAAGGCCTCATCGACCTGCAAAAATTTGGGTTTGGCGTTGGCTTCAATGCCCAGCGAGCTGAGCAGATCGGCTCCGCTGGCGTGGGCAGGGGAGCTGCCCACCGCTGTCGTCAACAGGGCACAGAGCAGCAACAGGGGAGAGAGCAAGCGGGTGAACGTCATGCGGTCTCCCCATTGAGCCAGTCGAGATAGGCGGGTAGTCCGGCACTCACCGGCAGAGCCAGCAGCTCGGGCACTTCATAGGGGTGATTGGCCTGAATACATGCCTGCAGCTCGGCAAAGCGCGACTGGCGGGATTTGATGATGAGCTGGATCTCGGTGGCGCGCTCCACCTTGCCTTGCCAACGATAGACGGAGGTAATGCCCGGCAGTTGATTGATGCAGGCGGCCAACTGCTGGTTCAGCAGCTGTTCGCAGAGAAGGTCGGCACTGGTTTGATCTGGGCAGGTGCAGAGCACCACAATGGCGTCGGTCATAAAGCGGATCTTCACCTCGTTGGGGTAAACCGGGCAGGCGCCCTTGCCGTCTCATCCCTTTCTGCGGATGAAGGTGAAAAAAGCGCCTGAAAATCAGCGGCTACTATACCCCAGAGCCGCTTCAAATAGCATCTGTAGCCATTTGTGAGCCAGCGCCAAAAATTTGTGGGGGGCATGAGATAGACGCTGTCATGGGGACAGGGCAGAATGAGCGGGCTTGTTCCCAATTGACGTAAGGAAATGTATGACCCAACAGAATGAGCAGCAGAGAAACCGCATGTTGAGCCTGCTGCGCGAAGGTGAGCGCCGCATGTTGGTTCAATTGGCCGGGCTGCTGCGCACGACCGCCGATGAAATCAATGCCGAGCTGGAGAAAGAGGAGCTGATGGCCACCCTGGAGCAGCCCATTACAGTGGAGTATCTCAACGGCGTGGTGCAGCACCATCTGTTCGAGCGCAAACACAAGGGAGATATGGCGGTTGCCCAGCAGATCCTGAGCGATTATCAGAGCGAGCTGGAAGCGCTGCAGGCTGCCCAGGCACAGCCTGAAGAGGCTGCCGCTGCCGACGAAAGCGGCGAAGAGCTCAAGGCCCAGGCTTGAGCAACGGACAGGCCTGAATCCTTACCTCTGAATCAGCCGGCCTGCCAGCACTGATCCCTCTTGCGGCCCCATCATGTCTGCCATGATGGGGCCGTGTCGTTTCTTCTGTTGCCTTCCCTTGTTGACCTTCACTTCTCGGTTTCAATCCAACTGATTCGTGCCTTAGCGCGCCTCTTGGGGCATGCCGTGCGGCACTTCGCGGGGTATGGGGAACACCTTGTCATAGCCCCAGTTGTAGACGAAGGCATAGATCAGATAGAAGACGACGAAGCCCAGATCCAGCACCAGCGCCTCCAGCAGGCTGACGCTCAGCCACCAGGACATGACCGGCAGCGCGACGATCAGCAGACCGCCCTCAAAGCCGAAGGTATGCAGCACCCGTTGCCACAGGGTTTTGTGGGTATGGCCCTGATATTTGAGCAGCAGCTTGTCGACCCCGATGTTGTAGATGTAGTTCCAGACGGTGGCCAGCACCGAGAAGAACAGTGCCAGCGGGCCCATATGGTTGAGCCCTACCCCGGTAACCCAGCTGGCCAGCGGGGCGGCAATCAGCAGGCCAATAAATTCAAAGCCAATGGCATGGCGCAGGCGATCGTTACGGGTACGCATAAGTCACTCTCTCAATCAGGTTCATTCACGAATTGCAGGTTAATCTATAGAACTTTAGCGATAGATTCATGTTGGTATCCATCGCTAAAATAGATGGATGAGAGGGCTTGCCGGAGGGCCATAAGATGACGCCATCACTGGAACAACTGAGGATCTTGCTGGCGGCCGCCGAAACCGGCTCGTTTTCCGCTGCCGCCCGTAAGCTGGGCAAGGCGCAGTCGGTGGTGAGCAGCGCCATCGCCAATTTGGAGATCGATCTGGCGCTCACCCTGTTTGATCGCAGCGGCCGCTATCCGCAGCTGACGGAGGCGGGGGCCCGCATGGTGCAGGAGGCGGGGATCCTGCTGGCGCAGAGTGAACGGTTGCAATCCATTGCAGGGGCGCTGGCGGCCGGGGTGGAGACGCGGCTCACTCTGGCCATCGATGATGACTCCCACCTCCCCTGGCTCGGCACCCTGCTGGAGGAGTTCGCCACTCGCTACCCGACCGTGGAGCTGGAGCTGCTCTTCCCGCTGATGGAGGATGTGACCGAGATGCTGGTGACCGGTCGGGCCCAGCTCGGCATCAGTTATCAGAAGGTGCATCCCCAGCGGGAGATTGTCGCCCATTCGCTGGGGGAGGTGACCATGCCGCTGGTGGTGTCACCGGATCATCCGCTGGCCCGCAAGCAGCCGCTGCGGGAGGTCGATCTGCAGGGGGCACGTCAGCTGATGGTCACCGGCCGACGGGAAGGGAGCGAGCGCCAGCGTTTTCGCATCTCGGCTCAGGTGTGGTGGGTCGAGGGGGATCTCGGGGTGCTGGAGCTGGTCAAGCGGGGCCTTGGCTGGTCCGCCATCCCGGAATTTCTGCTGCATCAGCCGTTGGCTCGCGGCGAAGTGGTGGTGCTGGAGCCGGACTTTATCGCCAGCCACGCGCTGGCGCTGGAGTTGCAGTGGCATCGCGCCCGCCCGCTGGGGCAGGCGGGGCGCTGGCTGAAGGAGGCACTGCTGGCGCGGGTGCCTCGCTAGCCGACCTTACTCGGTCAGGGCGTAAGGCAGGGGCTGCAGGGTGAGGCGGGAGCCTTCGTCCTGCTTGAGGCGGAATTGGGCGTCAGCCTCGGTATCTTTCGGCAGTACGGCGGTGAGCCACACCTGTCCGGCCTGTTGCCAAGCGTTGAGCACCATGCCGCTGCGGCGCCAGTTGTCACCCAGTTGCAGCTCCAGGGTATCGCCGCTGGCGACCGGCTCGCCGGTAGTCCCCGCCAGCAGGAACAGGGCGCGGTTGTTGGCGCCGCGATACTTGGCGCGGGCCACCGTCTCTTGCCCCATGTAGCAGCCCTTGTTGAAGCTGATGCCGTCCAGTGCCTGCAGGTTGAGCATCTGCGGGATGAACTCCCCCTGATGCACCGCTTCCATGTGTGGCAGGCCCGCCTTGATCTCGAGCCCCCACCAGAGTGATTCGTCACCTTGCGGCAGGGCGTCGGCTTGCTGATTGCTCACCAGCAGCCAGCGATCCTGCTCAATCTTCACCGCCATGCCGCCATCGATAAGACCGCTCTGCAGAAGGCCGAACTGGGCAGTGATCCAGCCATCGCTGCCCGTACCGGCGATCCCGGTGGCGTGGCGTTCGTCTGCGGCGATCTCGACCTTGGAGAAGACGGCAAATTTCTTCAGCTCCGGCAGTTGGCGCTCAAGTACCGAAGGGCTGGTCAGTAGCAGCAGACTGTCGTCGAGGCAGAGCAGGCGGAAATTGCTCCACAGCTTGCCCTTGGGATCACAGTGGCCGCCCGGGGTCTGTTGCCCCGGTTGCAGGGCGTTGACATCACAGGTGACCTGACCTTGCAGATATTTGGCGCGATCCTGGCCGCTGATACGGGTGATGGCCAGCTTGGTCAGGGGGAAGCGGGTCGGCTCGGCAGGAAAAACAGGTGGTTGCAGGCTCACGATGGTATTCCAGAGAGAAAGTATGTGAGCTGCATGGTAAAGACGTAACTAATGTTTGTCAGCCGGAAAATCCAGCTGGTACCATCCCCCGGTCTTTGTAAGGAGAGTGCCATGTTGAGCCCAGTTGAAAAATCCCGCCTGAAGTGGGCCTGCCGTCGCGGTATGCTCGAGCTGGATGTGATCTTTATGCCCTTTTTCGAACACGAGTTCGACTCCCTGAGCGAAGCCGATCAGCAGACCTTTATCCGCCTGCTGGCGAGCGACGATCCGGATCTGTTCAAATGGTGCATGGGTCATGGTGTACCTGCCGATCCCGCATTTGCCGCCATGATCCCGATGATCCTGGAGCGCAATCAGGCGCGCCACGACCGCCAGGGGTAATACCGTGGAGCGGGTGATCATGACGGTTCACCCCTCCCGCCATCAGCAATATTTGCTGGTGGCCCTCTTTCTGTTGCTGCTTTGGCCGGTGGCTGGCCTGATTGCCGGTTGGCAGTGGGCGCTGTTGCTGCCCGTCTGGCTGGTGGCGCTCTGGCTGAGCTGGCGCTCCCTCGCCGCGCCCCCGTTCGAGCTTGTCTGGGATGGTCAGTGGTTGCAGTGGCAAGGTCGTCGCTATCAGCTCGACAAGAAAAGCCGCATTCTGCCCGGCGCGCTCAGGCTGACGCTTTGTCCCGAGCAGCAAGAGAGTGGAGCTGTGTCGCCACGGCAACTGTGGATCTTCTCAGACGCCCTTCCCCCCGCACATTACCGCCTGCTGGCGCGAGCCATCCACTTTCTGCCGTCTAGGCGCTAACGCAGTTTTCCCGTGATGACCATGCGCTGATTTATCGCGATAAGCCGCTGCAATGTGGCTGGCGGCGCTCTTTTTGTGGCTGAAAAGCGGTTGAAAACAAGTGACCCCGCCGGGGCGGGGTCACTGATTGCTGCAACGCTTGGCGGGAAGGGGGATTAATCCCGCTCCGGGGTCAGCACGGTCGGTTTGGAGTCCGGCAGCATATCCGGATAATCCAGGTTGTAGTGCAGGCCGCGCGACTCCTTGCGCTGCAGGGCACAGTTGACGATAAGCTCGGCCACCTGCAGCAGGTTGCGCAGCTCCAGCAGGTTGTTGGAGACGCGGAAGTTGGCGTAGTACTCCTGCACCTCCTGTTTGAGCAGGTCGATGCGGCGCTTGGCGCGGGCCAGGCGTTTGTTGGTACGCACTATCCCCACGTAGTCCCACATCATCAACCGCAGTTCGTGCCAGTTGTGCTGGATCACCACCAGTTCGTCGGAATCTTCCACCTTGCTCTCGTCCCACACCGGCAGGCGCGGCGGCTCCACGCTCATCGGCAGCTTGGCCAGAATGTCGGCCCCCGCCTGATGGGCATAGACCACGCATTCCAGCAGGGAGTTGGAGGCCATGCGGTTGGCGCCGTGCAGACCGGTGTAGGTCACTTCGCCGATGGCATAGAGGCCGGGGATATCGGTCTGGCCGTTGTTGTCGATCATCACGCCGCCACAGGTGTAGTGGGCGGCCGGCACGATGGGCATCGGCTCCTTGGTGATGTCGATGCCGACCGCGAGGCAGCGCTCATAAATGGTCGGGAAGTGCTTGATGATGAAATCGGCCGGTTTGTGGCTGATGTCCAGATACATGCAATCCGCCCCGAGTCGCTTCATCTCGTGGTCGATGGCGCGGGCGACGATATCCCGCGGTGCCAGCTCGGCCCGCTCGTCAAACTCCGGCATAAAGCGGCTGCCGTCCGGGCGGCGCAGATAGGCCCCCTCGCCACGCAGCGCTTCGGTCAGTAGAAAGTTGGGGTCGTCCGGGTGGAACAGGCTGGTGGGGTGGAACTGGTTGAACTCCAGGTTCGCCACCCGGCAACCGGCCCGCCATGCCATGGCGATACCATCGCCAGAGCTCACATCCGGGTTGGAGGTGTACTGGTAGACCTTGGAGGCACCACCGGTGGCCAGTGCCACGAAACGGGCGCGGATCACCTCGACCTGCTCGGCGTTGCGGTTCCAGACGTAGGCCCCCAGCACCTTGTTGCCTGGCAGGTTGAGCTTGCGGGTGGTGATGAGGTCGACCGCGTTGAAGCGCTCCATCAGCTGGATATTGGGGTGAGCGCGCACCTGATCGATCAGGGTGAGTTGCACCGCTTTGCCGGTGGCATCCGCCGCGTGGAAGATGCGGCGATGGCTGTGGCCCCCTTCCCGGGTGAGGTGGTACTGGGATTCACCGTCGGCGTTCTCCTCCTGATCGAAGGGGACCCCTTGCTGAATGAGCCACTGGATGGACTCGCGGGCGTGGCGAGCGGTGAACTCCACCACTGCCGGGTCACACAACCCGGCGCCCGCGTTGAGCGTGTCGCTCACGTGGGATTCGATGCTGTCGGTTTCGTCGAAAACGGCAGCGATGCCTCCTTGCGCATAGAAAGTGGCCCCTTCACTGATGGGCCCCTTGCTCAGAACCAGGACTTTGGCGTGGTCTGCCAATCGCAACGCGAGGGACAAACCAGCGGCACCGCTGCCAATGATCAGTACATCGCAAAGGTATTCAACACTTGCTTTCATAAGTATCATTGGCCTGGATTAAGAACTGGCACCATGGTAGCCCAAGCGAGGGCGAGGATGCAGCCTGCATCACATTTTTTTCAATTGAAGCGAACTTTCTCTGATTCTCCCTGTCTGAACTTGTGCGCTTAGGAAGGGCCGGAAAAGAAAAACGATAACCTGATGGGGGTTTTACGGCTCTGATGAGCGACCAGAATCTACTGGACGAACAGCTGGTTGAACGGGTCCAGCGCGGCGATAAAGCAGCTTTCAACCTGTTGGTAAAAAAATACCAGCATAAGGTGGTCAACCTGGTTGCCAGGTATGTCAACAATCCCGGTGATGTGCCCGATGTGGCGCAAGAGGCCTTTATAAAAGCCTACCGTGCATTGCCGACATTCCGTGGCGAAAGTGCTTTTTACACCTGGTTGTACCGAATTGCCGTGAACACGGCGAAGAATTATCTCACCTCCCAGGGGCGCAGGCCGCCCAGCAGTGATGTGGAGGCTGACGAAGCGGAGTCTTATGGTGGTGAAGCCTTGCAAGAGGTCTCAACCCCCGAAAACCTGGCGCTGACTGACGAGATCAAACGCACCGTGTTTTCAGCCATAGAGGCATTGCCGGAAGACCTGAGGACAGCTATCACCCTCCGCGAACTGGAAGGGCTGAGCTACGAAGAGATTGCCGAAATCATGGATTGCCCAGTGGGTACGGTCAGATCCCGTATCTTCCGGGCGAGGGAAGCAATCGATAAAAAGCTGCAACCTCTGATCGAGAATTAACTGGGGAAAGACGGGTTAACTTATGGCAAATAAAGAGCAAATCTCTGCCCTGATGGATGGTGACCTGAGTGACGCAGAGGTACTGAACGAGCTGGAGATGGACTCCGACTTGCAAGATACCTGGGGTCGTTACCACCTGATCGGCGATGCCATGCGGGGTGACCTGCCGGTCAATCTGCAACTGGATCTCAGTGACAGCATCATGGCTGCGCTGGAGGATGAGCCCACCATACTGGCACCCAAGCCGGTCGAGACGGCTCCCGTGCTGCAACCTGCCGTTGCGCCGGTCAAGACTGATTCCAATGTGGTTCCGTTGTTCCACCGTGTCGGTCAGCAACTGGGTCAATACGCCATTGCGGCATCCGTGGCCGCTGCCGTGATCTTCGGGGTGCAGCAGTATCAGGGACAGGATGGCGTTCCGGCCAATCCGGTTCTCAATACCATTCCAATCGGTGGCAGTGCTGCACCTGTGAGTGTTCACTATCCGCAACAGGACGGTGCCCGCGCCCGTCAGCAGGGGCTGACCGAACAGCAGATGCAGGAGCAGCGGGAGCGGATTAACGCCTTCTTGCGTGACCACCAGTTGCAGCAGCGCCTGTTGCAAGACAGACAGATCCAACAATAACGAATTGTCAGGGATACAAACGTGCGCCAGTCCAGCCGTATTTTGCTGGCCTCTCTCCTGCTGATTAGTGCCAAGGCCTCGGCCGACGATAAGTCGGCCGAG
>NZ_JBFODN010000060.1:0-12256 GCF_040908345.1 Aeromonas sp. R3-1 | reverse complement strand
CGCCACATCACGCCATCGACGGCGAGCAGTTGCAGCCCGGCCCAACCGGGGTGGTTGGCCTGCTGGTACCAGCGCGAGGCGGTCTCGTGAAACAGACGCTCGATGCTCTTGTCCCCCAGTTTTTGGCGAGCTTGCAGAAAGGCGCTGGGAGCAACAAAGGGACGGTCGCCGGGCAACAGGATATCGAGCTGATTGACCAGTTGGGTCATGGGAACATGGCGGAAGATAGCCATGCCGATGATGGCCCAGACTAGTCGCTCCATGGGCATGCGGCGACGACGCAGGGTCGCGACATCCTCTTCGGCGAGCAGCGTCGTGATGAGCTCGGGAGAAATGAGGTCAGAGAGTGACTCAAACTGAGCGGCATTACTGGCGTGCAGGAAATCGAGAGCCTGGTCGATACGCATAAAAAATCCGAAACTAATCAACAGGTTTCGGATTTTCACAAAACAGAAGGATCGGTCAATGGATCCTTAACTGATCGGCATTAGGGCTTGGCCCCCTCTCTGTTTCTGTCGGATTCCCATCCTCCTTATCCCCCCATATTTCTGCTGTTGGCACTCTAATTGCATTTTTCCTGTCAGAGTCATCTGTTTGACGGAGAATTCCATGGATCACCTGCTTTATATCGCCATGTCCGGTGCCAAAGAGACCATGAACAGCCTGGCTGTTCGCGGCAACAACCTCGCCAATGCCAATACCACCGGCTTCAAGTCCGATTTCGAGCAGGCCAGAAGCATGCAGGCGTTCGGAGAGGGCTTGCCAAGCCGGGTGTTTGCCATGGCTGAGCGCCCGGGTCAGAACCTGCAGCATGGCATGCTGATGACCACCGGACGGGATCTGGACGTAGCGGTGGATGGTCCGGGCTGGATTGCCGTGCAGGATCCCAAGGGCGGTGAAGCCTATACCCGCATGGGGAATTTGCAGGTCAATGCGACCGGCAATTTGCAGACCTCGACCGGTCTGAATGTGGTGGATGACGGTGGTCAGCCCATCGTGCTGCCGATGCCGATGGAGAAACTCGAGATCAATCGGGATGGCACCATCAGCGGTCGTCCTGAGGGGGCTGCCGCCAACTTGCCGGAAGATTTTCAGCGGATCAAGTTGGTCAATCCGGCCGCCGATGCGGTGGAGAAGGGGCAAGATGGTCTGTTTCGCCGCAAGGATGGCCAGAATGAACCCGCCTCAGCCAATGTCGGCCTGATTGCCGGCTCCCTTGAGGGGAGCAACGTCAATGTGGTGGATGAGATGACCAACCTGATCCGGCTGCAACGCCAGTTCGAAACTCAGGTCAAAATTATGAAGACGGCCGAAGAGAATGATGAAGCTCAAACCCAACTGCTGCGAATCAGCTAATCAAGGAGTTACACTATGAATCCTGCACTCTGGATCAGCAAGACCGGGTTGGATGCACAGCAGACCAATATTTCGGTCACCTCGAACAACCTGGCGAACGCCAGCACCGTGGGCTTCAAAAAGTCACGGGCCATCTTTGAAGATCTGCTTTATCAAAACATCAATCAGCCCGGTGGCCGCTCCTCTGCCGATACCGAGCTCCCCTCCGGCCTGATGCTGGGGGCGGGTGCCAAGGTGGTGGCGACCCAGAAAAACCACAGCCAGGGCAACGTGCAAACCACCGACAACTCGCTCGATTTGATGATCAGTGGTCGCGGCTACTTTGAAATTCAGCTGCCGGATGGCAGTGCGGCCTATACCCGCAATGGTCAGTTCACCCTCAACGATGAAGGGACCATCGTGACTCCGGGTAATGGCTACCCGCTGCAACCGGAAATCCAGATCCCGGAAAACGCCCAGAGCGTCACTGTGGGTGAAGATGGCCAGGTCTCGGTGCAGCTCAAGGGCGATGGCGCTTCTCAGGTCGTCGGTCAGATCAACATCTCCGACTTCGTCAACGCCAGCGGCTTGCAGCCGATGGGGGAGAACATGTTTGTCGAGACCCAATCCAGTGGTGCTGCCGCTCAGGGGACTGCCGGTGCCGATGGTTTGGGGGTGATCAAGCAGGGGATGCTGGAGACTTCCAACGTCAACGTGACCGAAGAGCTGGTGAACCTCATTCAGGCTCAGCGGGTCTACGAGATGAACTCCAAGGTGCTCTCCGCCGTGGACGGCATGATGTCCTTCCTGATCCAGCGTACCTAATTAGGAGGTGCATGATGAAAGCCGTATGGATGCTGGGATTGTTGGTGCTGGGAGGGTGTAGCAGCACTCCCAATACGCCCAAGCCTGATGATCCCGAATTTTCCCCCGTCTACGGGGAGTCGGAGCCGGTGTCGGTGCGACCGACAGGGGCGATTTTCCAGCCGGATCAGGTCAATGGCATCTATTCGGATATCAAGGCGCACAAGGTGGGCGACATCATTACCATCGAGTTGTCGGAGTCGACCTCCGCCTCGAAAAAGGCCAATACCCAGAGTGGCAAGAATAACAAGTTCAATCTGGACCCGGTCAAGTTGGGTGGCGTGCCCGTGACCGCCAGCCCCTATGATCTCTCAGCCTCCATTGCTCAAGACAGCGCGTTCAAGGGCCAGGCCAAGGCGGATCAGAGCAACAGCCTGCAGGGCAATATTTCGGTCAGCGTGGCCAAGGTGCTGCCCAACGGCAATCTGGTGGTGCGCGGCGAGAAGTGGATCATGCTCAACAATGGCAATGAATATATCCGGATCACCGGCCTTATTCGCCCGGAGGACGTGACGTCTGATAACAGCGTTTCGTCCCAGAAAGTGGCCAATGCCCGCATTTACTACGGTGGTACCGGCGATCTGGCCAATAGCCAGGAGCAAGGGTGGCTTACCAGCTTTTTCAATGGTCCCTGGTGGCCGCTCTAGGAGATGTTATGAAGTCACTCCGTCTTGTCACTCTGCTTTGCTGTCTGCTGCCCTTGGGTGTGGCCAATGCGGCCCGGATCAAGGACATCAGCTCGGTTGAAGGGGTGCGTAACAACCAGCTGATTGGTTACGGTCTGGTGGTGGGGTTACCCGGCACTGGCGAGAAGAACAACGCCTTCACCGAGCAGACCTTCCGTACCATGCTCAACAATTTTGGCATCAAGGTGCCGGATAATATCAAGCCCAAGATCAAGGATGTGGCACCGGTGGCGATCCATGCCGACTTGCCCCCCTTCTCCAAGCCGGGCCAGACCATCGACGTAACGGTCTCTGCCATTGGCGAGGCCAAGAGCCTGCGGGGCGGCACTCTGCTGCAGAGTTTCCTGAAAGGGCTCGATGGGCGGGTTTATGCGGTCGCGCAGGGCAGTCTGGTGGTCGGTGGTCTGGGGGCCGAGGGGGCTGATGGTTCCAAGGTAGTGATCAATACCCCGACCGTCGGGCGGATTGCTAACGGTGCGACAGTGGAGCGGGAGGTGCCCAACTCCTTCAGTCAGGGGGACACCATCACCTTCAACCTTAACCGACCCGACTTTACTACGGCGCGCCGTCTGGCCGATGTGGTCAACGATCTGGTGGGGCCCAATACCGCTCAGGCGCTTGATGCCACCTCGGTCAAGGTCTATGCCCCGCGGGATCCGGGTCAGCGGGTCTCCTATCTCGCCACCATCGAGAACCTGGAGGTGGATCCGGCCAACGAGGCGGCCAAGATCATCGTCAACTCCCGCACCGGCACTATAGTGATCGGTAGTCAGGTCAAGCTCAAACCGGCGGCCATCAGCCATGGCGGGTTGACGGTGACCATCGCCGAAAACCAACAGGTCTCCCAGCCCAACCCGCTGGCGGGAGGAGAGACGACGGTGACCAACAACTCGACCATCAATGTCCAGCAGGAGCCGGGGCGGATGTTCAAGTTTGATACCGGTGCGACCCTGGACGATCTGGTCCGGGCGGTCAATCAGGTTGGGGTCGCCCCGGGTGATTTGATGGCCATCCTTGAGGCGCTGCAGCAGGCAGGCGCCATCGAGGGGCAACTGGTCATATTGTAACAAGCGGCAAGTGGTTGCCACGGGTGGCAATGAGGTAAGCAAAATGGCGGAGTTTGACAGCAACAGCGGCATGAATCTCGGGATGGTACAGGACATCAAGAACCTGGATCGTCTGCGCCAGATGAGCCAAAGCAAAGAGGGACAGGCCGAAGCGCTCAAGAGTGCGTCACGCCAGTTTGAGTCAATCTTTACCCAGATGCTGTTTCAGAGCATGCGTCAGGCCAACGGAGTGTTGACTCAGGACAACCCGATGAACAGCAGCTATACCCAGTTCTATGAAGGGATGCTTGATGAGCAGCGGGTTGCCGACATGTCCAGCAAGGGGGGGCTGGGATTAGCTGACATGGTGGCTAAACAGCTCTCTCCCGAGACCTTTACCCATCAGGATGGACGGGTGCTCAAGATGCCGCAGCGCACCGAACGGATCTACAAACCCTATCAGCCACCCACGGTCGCAGCAGATGATTTGATCTCGGCATCAAAAGTTGGCAAAGATTTTGCTGAAAAAGAGATGGCCGAGGGGGTCAAGGAGAACCACGCACTCACTATGCCCCGTCGACCGCACCGCAGCATTCCGCCCATGGGACGCATGGCCAGCGAAGAGAGCAGTACCACCGGTAGTGGGGGCAAAGAGTTCGATACACCGGAAGAGTTTGTTAATCGCCTGATGCCGCTGGCCAAGAAAGCGGCCGACAAGCTGGGGTTAAGCCCGGCGGTACTGGTCGCTCAGGCGGCACTGGAGAGCGGTTGGGGCAAGCGGGTGATCAAGGATGGCGAGGGGCAGGTGACCCATAACCTGTTTGGCATCAAGGCCGATCCGCGCTGGGAAGGGCCCAAGGCGGTGGTCAGCACGCTCGAGTATGAGCAAGGCGTCGCCTCCCGCCAGAAAGCGGCATTTCGCTCCTATGAGTCGTTTGAAGAGAGCTTCAACGACTATGTGGATTTCCTCACTTCCGGCTCTCGCTACAAGGGAGCCCTGGCGAAGGTGGATAGTCCTGATCGCTACTTTGAGGCGCTGCAACAGGCGGGTTATGCCACCGACCCGCACTACGCCAGAAAATTGAAACAGGTATTGCGCAGTGATGCCATTGCCCAATACAACGAGATGGAGCTGTAACGTATGGCAAGCGACCTGCTTGGGATTGGTTCATCGGGCGTGCTGGCACAGCAACGCCTGCTGCAGACCACCAGTAACAACATAGTGAACGTCAATAGCCAGGGCTATGTGCGTGAACGTACGCTGGTGTATACCAATACCATCGGTCTGGGGACCGGTGACATCAAGACCCAGCGGGTAATCAACGACTATATGCAGGGGGAGGTGCGCCGTGATACCTCCGCCTATCATGCCTCCCTGACCCATTATGAACAGTTGGCTGGCGTTGACAGCTTGCTTGGGGATACCAGCAATAGCGTGGGGGCGGCCATCACCTCCTACTTCAAGTCATTTCACTCTGCCAATGAATCGCCTGCCGAGATCGGTGGGCGCAAGGTGGTGATGACGGAGTTGAGTGGCATGGTCAACCGTTTTCATACCCTCTCGGCGCAGCTCGACAAGCAGAGCGATACCCTCAACACCCGCATTGAAGATGAAACCAAGCAGGTCAACAGCCTGCTCACCAGCATCAATGATCTTAATCAGGCCATCATCCGCACTCAGGGGTCACCCGAAGAGAACCTGATGCTGTTTGATCAGCGGGATGAGGCGATCCGCCAGCTGTCGGAGAAGATGGATATTCGTACCGTAGCCCAACCCAACGGCAGCATGCTGGTCAATATGAGCACCGGCCATTCGCTGATCCTCGATGGGGGCGTCGCCCAGTTCAAGGTGATTGCAGGAGATCCTGACTCCCGAGATCAGGAGCTGCAACTGACTCTGGGGGATAATCAGGCAACCATCGACCACGATACGTTTGGTGGCGCCATGGGGGGGCTGTTCAAGGCGCGTACCGACCTTGAGCCTACCAAGCGCGAACTGGGGCAGCTGGCCGTGGCGATGGCCGATGCGATGAACCAGCAGAACCGCCTCGGGATGGATCTGGATAACGAGATTGGCGGCGATATTTTCACCCTGCCTACCAGCAAGGGCTTACCCTACGGCAATAACACCGGGACGGTCGGGGCGAATGTCAGCTTTGTGCCGGGCAAGGGGACATCTGTGACCCCGTTTGATTACGAAGTGCGCTTTAGCAGCGCCACCGGTTATGAGGTGTTCTCGCTGGACAAGTCTGGTAATCGCACCTCTGTGGCGACTGGAACGACCCCTCCTGCAACGTTTGAACTCACTGGTCACGGCATTTCAATCGATCTCACCGGTGTGCCGGCTGCGGGTGACAGACTGTTGCTGCAACCGACCAAAAGTGCGGCCGCCGGTCTGGGTCAGCTGATCACCCGACCGGAAGATTTGGCCTTGGCCTCTCCGCTTAAAGCGGAAAAGACCACCAATAATGGCGGCGGGGCTGATATCAAACTGGGTGGCGTATTTAATACAGGTGCGGGGTCAGGTTTTGGTACCAATAGTCTGAGCCCGACAGCGCCTCAGGTGGTCAAAATCGATGCTAGTGGTAACTATCAGGTGTTTCAAGCCGATGGTACTACTCTGATAGGTACGGCCCCTGCGAGCAGCAAGGGGCAGAATTTAATGGCAGCCTTGCAACTGCCCCCCCCCACTGGTGGACCAGCTTATCCAAACCCGAAACAGGCGCCCGGCTACGAGTTCAGCATCACTGGCACGGTGGATGCCGGTGACAGCTTCAAGCTCAGTTACAACAGCAATGGCTTTGCCGATAACAGCAATGGCCTGGTTTTGGCCGAACTGCAAAACAAGGATCTGGTGCGCAAGAGCACCAATGGTGGGACGACCAACGACAAGATGACCTTCAATCAGGCCTATTCCGGGTTGGTGATGGAAGTGGGTAACAATACCAGTCAGGCAAAAACGCTGCTCAAGGCCAATGAGTCCAAGCTTATCCAGAGCACCGGCATTTTTGAAAGCGTGTCTGGGGTCAATCTGGAGGAGGAGGCTGCCAATCTGATCCGCTTCCAGCAATCCTATGCGGCATCGGCGCAAATCGTCAGCACGGCCAAAACCATTTTCGATACACTGCTCTCTTCCGTGAGGTAACGTCATGCGCATCACCACCAACATGATCTACGACCGGAATATCTATTCCCTCAACAGTGCCAACGAGCGGTTGAATACTGCCTATCAACAGCTGCAAACCGGCAATAAATTTCAGACTGCCGGAGAAGATCCCGCAGGGATGAGCCAGAAGATGGCACTGACCAAGGAGATTGACCTGTTCAAGCAGTACAGTGTCAATGGCAGCTTGCTGGAAAACAGCCTGGGACATGAGGAGACGGTATTAACGTCGATTAATAATGCGATGCTTAGTGCCCAGACCCTGATCCAGAAGTCAAATAATGGCGCTATCAGCATGGATGATCGCAAGGCCATCGCCAGCGAGCTGGAAGGGTTGCAGCAGCAGATGTTTGACCTGATGAATAGCAAAAACTCCTCGGGTGAATTTATATTTGGCGGTAATCAGAGCAAGACCCAGCCATATATAAAAGACGCTAACGGAAAATATATTTTTCAGGGTGACCCTGGTCAGCGAAATATTCAGGTCTCACCCACGGTACAAATTGCTGCCAATGATTCCGGGCAAGATCTGTTTGAAATCGTGGCGACCAGAAGAACCGCCAGTGCAACCACAGCAAATATCAAGGTTGGGATAGGCGATCAGGGTAACTTTGATAATTTCTATAAGTCCAATTATAACTCGGCACTGCCCAGTAATACCTATACCGTATCAACCACCATAGGCCCACCGGATACCTACGATATCAAGGATGCCGGTGGTGCAACCCTGCAAACGGGTAACTACACTGCTGGCACTAAGATCCCTTTCAATGGATTGGAGTTGACCGTCAGCTCGCCTGCGGGCAGTTCTGAGCAGTTTGATCTTAATCCACCGAAGAATGACAACATATTGAATGGTATGTCGGATTTTATTACCGCCTTGCGTGATCCCGCTATTACCGCTGACAACTTTGCGTTGGAAGTAGCCGATGCTACCGTCCATATGAAAAATGCTCGTCTGAATATCGATCATGGATTGGGGGAGTTGGGTGGCAGGATGAACAGTCTCGAGGCAGTCATGGATTCTAACGAGGGGTTGAGTACCCTCAACGCCGAGGCGAGAGCCAAGGTGTCGGAAGCGGATCTCTATGAAGTGATTTCCGCGCTGTCAAAAGAGGATGCGGCATTGAGTGCCTCGCAACTCTCTTTCAGCAAAATAAGCCGTCTGACGCTATTTGACTATATTCGTTAATAAAAAAGGGGCCCTTTGGGGCCTTTCCTTTTATCCAGGTTCTGTAAATTGGTTCCGTGTCATCCCCTGCCAATTGTAACAAGCTGTTGCCGTTGCCCATTTAATGGGAGCTGCGGGGTTGACCTCCCTGCGGGATTGGATAATCATGCCGCCCGCACAACAGAGGGTTGTGCGAATTATTTGCAGCATCTCGTTAGGCGAGGCTCCTGTATAAACACAGGCCACTGATCTCACGACGTCCAGAGACGCCCAAGATCAGGACAGTTTTCATCGGATTAAGGTGTAAACCCAAGTGGCTTCCGGCATGCCGGATACGTTATACAGTGCTAAAGCTGGTACGTGGGGATGATGACACGCCGAACGGCGTCATTTCCTGCCTATTACTCGTCAATCAAATTGCTGTTTTCTTGTCGTTGCATCCGGCTATTTCCGGAGGCATTCAGGCTCGCCTGAAATCACATGAGGATATCTGTGATGAAGAAAACACATACCATTCTTAACCGTCACCAACTGCTCGATCTGGCCGCCCTGCAGGGTTGGCTGGAACATAATCTGGATCCGGTTCAGCGCGCCGATCAACTGCTGACCCTGCGTCCGGAAGAGCTCAACTGCATCTTTGATACCCTGCCAATCCCACAAGGGGCCGAACTGCTTGGTTCACTCTCGGCCGAGAGTGCCGGGCGCCTGTTGCAGCGGCTCCATGGCAGCATCGTCAGCGTGTTGCAGGAGGCTATTCCCCGCCGTGAGATGGTCGCCATCCTGCGCAAACTGAGTCGTCAGGATCGCACCATGTTGCTGGCTCGCTTCCCGACCCAGGCGCAGGCCATGTATTACTCCCTGCTGGATTGGCCCACCGAGTCAGTGGGGGCCAACATGCGCCACGAATATCTGGCGGTGCGGGAGGAGGACACGGTCGGTCACGCCAAACAGCTGATCCACGATGCCTGGGACAATGCCCAGCTGTTTCGCCATATCTATGTGGTCAACGGGGATGGTCGTCTGCAAGGGAGCCTCTCCCTCAAGGCCTTGCTGATCGCTGACCCGCTGGCCAACGTCGCGACCCTGATGGATCGGGAGACGGTGCGGATCAACGCTCGTGCGGATCAGGAGTTGGCAGCGCGCCTGCTGATCGACCGCGACCTGTCGGTATTGCCTGTCGAGGATCAGGGGCGACTGGTCGGTATTTTCCACGTCGATGATGCGGCGGATATTCTGGAGCTCGAATCCACCGAGGATGCCGAGATGCAAGGGGGCTCATCACCGCTCGATACCCCTTACTTGCAGGCGACGCCCTGGCAGCTGTGGCGCAAACGGGTGGGCTGGCTGCTCATCCTGTTTGTGGCGGAAGCTTACACCGGCACCGTGCTGCGGGCATTTGAGGAGCAGCTGGAAGCGGCCATCGCGCTGGCCTTCTTTATCCCCTTGCTGATCGGTACTGGTGGTAACAGCGGCACCCAGATCACCACCACCATAGTACGAGCCATGGCGGTCGGGGAGGTGAGTCTGCGCAATCTCGGCACAGTGCTGAAAAAGGAGCTCTCCACCGGTCTGCTCATCTCGGGTGCCATTGCCATGGCGGCCTGGGTACGGGCATGGAGTCTCGGCGTCGGTCCCCAGATTGGCATGGTGGTGACCTTTACCATCATCGCCATCGTGCTCTGGAGTGCCACGGTCGCATCCATTATTCCCATGGTGCTGCGTCGTTTCCGCATCGATCCGGCGGTGGTCTCTGCGCCATTCATCGCGACGCTGGTGGATGGTACCGGCCTTATCATCTACTTCGAGATGGCCAAGTGGTTGTTGCCCGAGTTGCAGTAACCGGGAGATTGAGATGCAAAAGGCAGCCAGTGGGCTGCCTTTTTCATTTATCTTTCCGGTTTAGCCGAGCTGGAACAACAGTGGCCAGCCCTGCTCCTGGCAATAACGATGTTCCTTCTCCAGATTCTGCATCAGGAGACGGTTCTCCTCGCACCAGTCGATCGGCAGGGTCACGACCAACTGATCGCCTTGTACTGCGACTTTCCACTCGGGCAGCAGGTTGTCCTGACGCTTGTGGTGAGCGGCGACTGCGAGGCGCAGGATGCGGATGCAGCGCAGCACCGTCTGCATGTCGTGGTTGGGTAGGGGAGGCAGCTCGGAGAGCTTGAGCCCCTTGCGCTGAAAGCGTACCAGCGCTGCCAGCAGGGCCTGATCGTCCTGGTTGAAGCCGGGCAGGTCGGTGTGTTGCAGGATATAGGCGGAGTGGCGGTGAATGCCGCTGTAGTTGATGGCAAGGCCAATTTCGTGCAGCCGCGCCGCCCAGCCGAGGATGGCTCGATAGGGCTCTACTTCCATCTGCCAGGGCTCTTGCAAGGCATCAAACAGGGTCAGCACGCTCTGCTCCACACGGGCTGCCTGTTTTTTGTCCATCCGGTAGTGGGTACCGAGCGCCTGTGCGGTGCGCTCGCGAATATCGTGGTGCTGCAAGCGCTCCTCGAATTCATAAAGCAACCCTTCACGCAGGGCACCGTCGGAGTAGTCAAGCCGCTCGATGGGCAGCGAGGTAAACAGCCCGAGCAGGATGGCGACCGCGGCGGCAAACACCTCCTGGCGCTCCTCGGTAAGCCCTGTCAGCTTGAGGTTATCGACTCGCTTGCGCTCAATCATCAGCGCCTTGAGCCGCTCCAGCCCCTCCAGCGTGATGCTGCCGTCAGTCAGCCCTTCCCCCTGCAGCACGTCGCGCACGGTACGAATGGAGCCTGAGCTGCCAAGGCAGCTCTGCCAGCCCAGCTTGCGGTACTGGTTGACGATGGGGGCGAGCTGGTGCTGCGCCTCCAGCACGGCATTGGTGAAGTGCTTGTCGCTCAGCTTGCCGCTGGCAAAGAAGCTCTGGGTAAAGCTGACGCAGCCCATCTTGCGGCTGGTGAGGGCCTTGTGTTCAAACCCTTCACCGATGATGAGCTCGGTGCTGCCGCCGCCGATATCGATCACCAGTACCTGGCCCTCGATATGCTGGGTATGGGCGACCCCCTGATAGATGAGCCGTGCTTCTTCCTGCCCGCTGATGATCTCGATGGGGTGGTTGAGCACCTTGGCTGCTTCACTCACAAATTCGCGCGCGTTGCTGGCACGGCGCAATGTGTAAGTACCTGCGATGCGGATCTGATCCGGTTTGATGTTGGTGAGCCGCTCGGCAAAGAGTGACAGACAGGCGAGGCCGCGTTCCATCGCCTCCGGGCTCATTCGTTTCTGCTCATCCATCCCTTCCGCCAGCCGCACCCGCTCCTTGATGCGATCGACGATGCGAAAACGCCCTTCGCTCAGATGGGCGATCACCATATGAAAACTGTTGGAGCCGAGATCCACGGCGGCATAGAGACTATTGTCCATTGTTTGACTCGATACGTTTGAGATAGTCGTAAATCGCCACCTGAGAGCGGATCTTGCGGCGGTTGCCCCGCTTCACATATTCGTTCTGCTGGTCGGCATCAATGACCCGCGCCTTGCAGGTATCACTCAGTTGTAGTTCGAGAATGTCCATGATGCGCTGCTTGAGGCGCTCATCATAAATGGGGGTGCCCACCTCAATACGGCCGTCGATATTGCGGCTCATCCAGTCGGCGCTGGAGATATAGAGCTGGGGGTTGCCCTTGTTGTGGAACACCATCACCCGCGGGTGCTCGAGGAAGCGGTCGATGATGCTGATCACCTTGATGTTGTCACTGAGGCCAGGTACGCCCGGACGCAGGGCGCACATGCCACGGATGATCATCTGGATCGGCACCCCGGCCTGACCGGCGGCATAGAGGCGGTTGATGAGATCCTTGTCCACCAGATTGTTGATCTTGAGGATGATACCGCTCGGCTGGCCCGCCTTGGCGTTGGAGAGCTCGTTGTCGATGAGACGGTAGAGCTGACGGCGGCTGTTGATGGGGGAGACCAGCAGGTGGTTGAATTTGTAACGCTTATAGGGGTACTCGATGTATTCAAA
>NZ_JBFODN010000006.1:0-11328 GCF_040908345.1 Aeromonas sp. R3-1 | reverse complement strand
GCGGCTGCATCGCACACTGCTGGATGAACACTTCCGTATCAAGGGGAGGACGACCTGGTATGAGTCGGTAGAGCAGATGCAGACAGACCTGGATAACTACCTGGAACACTACAACACCCAGCGGCCACATCAGGGCAGGATGATGGAGGGTCAAACCCCCTACAGCATGTTCAAAAAGGGTCTGAAATTGATACCGAAGGAAGTGCGCACTAAAGTAGCGTAAACAAGACACCGGTTTGAGGCCGGTGTCAGGTGATAACTAGATCTGTACAGTAAGAGACATATCCGAAGCTCATATCTGCACGACGCATACAAAGAGCGATATCACGCAGTTAATCCTGCACGACAAAATTAATCGCAAGCAACGAGTGATATTGAGTAAAGTAACAGTGAAGTAAAACGACGCTAAAAAGGATACAAGCGAGGATGTAGATAACAGTGGGGTGAAGTGGCGGATTGGATAACAACGAGTAAAACGGCAAAAAATAATGCCGCCCAAGGGCGGCATTATTCAAACTCTGAACCTGACGAATTAGATCAGGAAATCGTTCAGGTCTTTACCCAGTGCTACTTGGGCAGCAATGGCTTTCGGCATACGGCCTTGACCGGTCCAGGTTTTTTCCTGGCCATCTTCTTCGTACTTGTATTTAGCCGGACGCGGAGCACGCTTGCTCTTTGCAGCGCCAGTCGCAGCAGCCGGAGCAGCGGCAGTCGCCAACAGCTCGCGAGGATCAATACCAGCCTGCTGCAGCATTTCGGTGAATTCATTCAGCTTGCGCTGACGCTCTTCCTGTTCAGCACGCTCCTGTTCAACAGAATCGGCGCGCTCTTGGTAAACCAGGTCAAACTTCTCTTTAGCTTCCAGCAGTTGCTCAAACGGCAGTTCACGAATAGCCGCACGCAGACTGCGAATGTTCAGCAGAACTTTCAGAAACTCGTTCATTATTTCCTCACAAAAAAGTCGGTTACAGGGATAACTGTTTCAGA
Organism: Aeromonas sp. R3-1; assembly: GCF_040908345.1. Classification (NCBI taxonomy): domain Bacteria; kingdom Pseudomonadati; phylum Pseudomonadota; class Gammaproteobacteria; order Aeromonadales; family Aeromonadaceae; genus Aeromonas; species Aeromonas sp. R3-1. The sequence goes on along the minus strand of NZ_JBFODN010000006.1, from coordinate 10,341 downwards.
ATAGCATGGACAATTCCCAACAACATACAGTTTTTCTATATTAACGTTCTTTTTTTCTTAAATTTCACCATCAAGATCGAATGCTTGCCACTATCAATAACAAACCGGCTGGAGTGCAGCTCTTCTGGGTAGAGGGATGATTACCATCTTGTGTTCAAGAACATCGCTATTTCAAGACTCATTAATTTCCAGTTCAGCATCCAACAAATGAGCTCTGTAACCTTACTTATAAGCCTGAGCGCACATTTCTACCATACGTTCAACATCACGTGACAAGACTATGCCTATCTGTTTAGCAATGAACACGTCTAGAACCTGTCCCTTCACCCGATGATGAAGGGAATACTCCCAATTGACTATCAACCCCTTCAACGCCATCGACAAAATTACATATTAATCAATTGGTTGGAATCGCCACATGACATTTCAAATATGCCTTTCATAGCCCGTTTGACAGACGCATGCGTCCGAAAACAGACTGTTCAGATACTGGTTGTCCAGAAGGGAAAAAATAAAAAAGCCAGCCGTTTTTAAGGACTGGCTTTCTGTGTATCCAAATAGCACTATTTATTTTTGGTTATATTTTTGTCTGATTGGTCAACACCGGTAATCACTGCCTGTGAAGCAGACCCAGTTAAAAGGGGCTCGGTTGGATAGAGCTTAAGTGCTTCAGCTCGCATCGCATTGGCTTCCTCTGTACGACCCAATGCATTAAGCGCGATCACCATATTGGCGTATATGTTGGCACGCGGTGTATGGCGTACGAATGCCTGCCCCCACTCCAGATAAGCTTCCAGTTCGGTCTTGTTATTTGTCTGCAAGCCCACCATCAGACGAACTGAGTTCACATCAAACTCGACTCGGGTCAACCAAGCCATGGGATTGACGATATCAAGTAGCAAAGTCGGCTCTTTATACCCACCCCGTTCATATTTGGTGACTACCCATGCGGTGTGAATTGCTGTGAGCATAAAGGGAACGACCAGCAGCGGGATAGCGATCGCCATAAATCGCAGTAACAGCCATGGGCGGCACTCCATATCCCACCATGATGAGAAACCCTGACTCGCCAGGTTGGTCTCTTCAATTTCGGTATCGATGATATAAATCAGCGTCAGCAACAACCACCATAACACGATCGCATGGTAGAGCGGGTATTCCGTCTGGGTATGAAGCAAGATCGGTGTAACCAGAGCAAGCAGTCCCATGGCATTTACCCAACGCACACTTGCCAGACGCCATAATAATGCGCCCCCCATGATCACCATGCCGAACATGGGTGCAATACCGCCCTCAACAGCCCAATAGAGAAACTCGTTGTGGGGGTGGTCGAGATTGTACTCAATCTGCACCATGGACGGATTCAGTGCTTTATCAGCCATGTAGTGATGAAGAAAAACAGATTCAAAACTGCCGTATCCCCAACCACTCCATGGTGCTTCGGCAATCAGCTTGGCTGCATAGGGCCAATAGATTGACCGCATGCCACCAGATTGATAAATCTCCAACCCGCGCTTTGCTCCTGCCATCCAGTACTGTGATAGCAAGCCAAGGGCTATCGCCAAAATAACCAGAGCCAATACACGCCATAACAATCGTTGGCGATGGAGTTGCGGCATCAATAATAACAGAGCGAGCAGACCGCCTAGTTGGCCCACTCGGGATTGCAAAACAACCAGCAACAGTGTTGCAGATAGAATGACGCTATAGCGCAGCGCCATCAGCAAGCGACGGTTCTCGTTAGGTAATTCCAACCAGATGGCAAGGGCAAGTCCAGTTGCCATAAAAGTTGCCATCACATTTGGCTGTTGAAAGATCCCGTATGGGCGATTGGCGTTGCTGTCATAGCCAATCCAGTTACCCGGCGTCAACAGATAGAACTGCACCAGACCTAGCAGAGCCTCTATCGCGATAGCAATCAGGATGAGATAGAGCAAACGATCGCGCTGCAACCGATTAACGCGCCATTGGTAGAGCCCGAAAAGAAACAGCAGACCAGCAAAAAGCCCCAGCAATCGGGGAATGGCATAATCCTTGAGTGCAAATCCGGGATAGAGCATGGGGAGCAGCAGCAAGAGTGCCCCAATCCATAACCCCGTTTGCAATGAAGAAAAGAGCAGACGCTGGCGTAATGTCACCTGCCACAATCCCAATCCAATAGCCAGTGAGGCAAACACCCATCCCCATGCATTAAAGGGCAGATACAGCCCTGCACCTCCCGGGTTGTGCATAAAAAAATGCATCCCCAGCAACCAATAGAACAAACATAAAACCATCATGATTCGCGTTAACATCACAGCCCAACTCCTTAGGCCCGCCCAGTATCGAAAGGGCATATAAAATACAGATAAAAAGAGAGGGGGCACTATGCCCCCTCTGCTCCATCAACACATCGTATTATGCCTCTTCTGGGCGGCGAAATGCATGGCGAATGAGCACTATTCCCACACCCAACATTCCTCCCAGCAAAGTCGCCAGCACCACAATCAAAGGGCGTTTGGGCTTATCGCGAGTAAAAGGCTCTTCTGGTGAGTCAATCATGTTGAAAGAGTGAAAATCAATTTTTGAAAGATTCAGTGATTTTAGGCTACTCAATTGAAGGCGAATCTTTCCTACTTCTGGATTAAGTAATTCAGGATCTTTAATCTCATTCAAAATATTCAATTTTTCAGCCAATCCTTTCGAACCCAATTGAATGTTGAACATTTCTTTACTGTCAATACGTTCAAGAGGAGCATCCACCCCGGCAGCCTTGCTAATACGCAGACTGTAGCTAACACGTTGCAGCTCATCTTCTTTTTTAAGCAGCGTATCCGCCTTAATATTATCATATTTTAAAGTCAGAGTTTTTATTCTATTTTGCCATATAGTCTGTAACTCTAAATTTATTTTATTAATTTGCTGCTGCTGGACAAAATCTATGTACTTCACTAATCGCTGCAGAGCAAGTTCAGGTGTTTCAGCAGAAAAATTTAACGTCATATCTTGACTGGTTTTATCCAGAGCCTTAGCAGATATGGACTCTGCCAGCTTACTCATGAGCACACGTTCACTACGCTTATCCGAGACCTCAGCTTTCTCCACCTCTTCAGCATAGACACCTTCTTGTGTCAAAAAGGCCCGCTTAGTATTCATGCTGTTAAAATCTGAAATAAAGCTCTTGTAAATGGCTGGTTGCTCAAGCGAGGAAAACTCAGCAGTCGATGAGGCAGCTCCGGTGCTGTTGCTGTTGCTGTTGCTGTTGCTGTTGCTGTTGCTGTTGCTGTTGCTGTTGCTGTTGCTAGGCATGATGGCTTGTATTTTATCTACTACTAATTGTAGTGCCGCTATTTGTGAGGCTGAAGGTTCTGAAATAATGGCCTGACTGGTCCACACCTGACGAGCAGTCATTGCATAGAAAATGCCTGCAGCAGCAGACAAAACGGTTATCAATAAAATCATTTTTTTGTGGTGCCATAATACTAACACTAACTCGCGCAGATCAACCTCATCTGACACAGGATTTTGCACCCATTGATTAGGAATAACCGGTGTTTTCTCGCTCATATATCTCTCTTGATTATCAATAGGGAAATTTAAAAGATTGTGAATAACTAAAAAACCCCTAAAAAATGGGGGCCTGGCGGTCTTTATCAGATAAAGATAGTGGCCACTGAGAATATAAAGGCCAATCTATAGCCAACGTTGGACAATCCCAACGAATACATGCTTCATCACCCGACTGATAATAATCAGTACATTTATAAAATACATCAGCCGTCTCACTCATCACATAGAAACCATGGGCAAAACCGGGGGGTATCCACATAAGTTCACCTTGCTCCGCATCCAATATATGACTCACCCAATTACCATAGGTCGGTGATGCTGGGCGAATATCTACAGCCACATCAAAAATTCTGCCACTGATCACTTGTACCAACTTCCCTTGCGGGCGTGAACGTTGGTAATGTAATCCTCGTAATGTACCTCCGACTGAGCGGCTCAAGTTATCTTGGACAAATAAATAATGCCCACAATGATGTTCAAACTCTTCCTGCCGGAAACACTCACGAAAATCACCACGATGGTCAGAAAATATTTCAGGTGTCAACACCATCACTTCGAATAATTCTGTGTGTTTGAATTTCATTAGCACATTACCAACATTTCAAATACCTTACGAATAAGTATTCACATGCGTGATGCCAAAACGGGGAGTGAGCAATCGCAACAAATAATTTCCGTAATCACTCATTGCCAATGAAGTAGCTAACTCACTTAACTTTTGGTCATCAATCCAGCCCTGACGCCAGGCGATCTCTTCAGGGCAGGCCACTTTTAACCCCTGCCGTTTTTCCAGGGTCTGAATAAACTGCCCAGCCTCTTGCAAGCTGTCCGGTGTGCCCGTATCCAGCCATGCACAACCCCGACCTAAAAAGCTGACCTGCAACTGCCCCTGCGCCAGATAACGACGGCTGATGTCGGTGATCTCCAGCTCCCCTCTGGCCGAAGGGGTTAACTGTTTGGCAAACTCGACGGCATGCTCATCAAAAAAATAGAGACCGGTCACCGCATAATGACTGGCCGGATTGACCGGTTTTTCAGTGATAGCCAACACCCCACCCTGTTCATCCAGCGTCAACACCCCATAACGGGTCGGATCATCGACCCGATAAGCAAACACCCTGGCACCTTGCACATCATCCATCGCTTGGCGTAATAGCACTGGCAGCTCGGCACCATAAAACAGGTTGTCACCCAAGATCAAACAAACAGACTTACCCGCTATAAAGGGTTCAGCAATCAGCAAAGCCTCCGCCACCCCTGCCGATACCTGTTGTTCGGCATAAGAGAACATTAGCCCCCATTGACTACCATCCCCCAACAGTTGTCGGAAGCGAGGCAGATCGGTGGGAGTACTGATGATCAAGATCTCGCGGATCCCGGCCAACATCAACACCGACAAGGGGTAATAGATCATGGGTTTATCGTAGACAGGCAGTAATTGCTTGCTCACTGCCAGCGTGGCGGGATAGAGACGTGTGGCAGCCCCCCCCGCCAAAATGACCCCTTTACGAGAGGGGTTGTCACACAATAAATACGTCATTGCCGCTCCTGTAATAGTGCATGAAGTGTTGATTTAACCCCTTGCTGCCAATCCGGCAAGAGCAAACCAAACGTCTGCTGAAAAAGCTGGGTATCGAGCCGAGAATTAAGTGGACGTTCTACCACTCCACCATAATCCTCACTTGTGATGGGCTTAAGATCCGGCACCTTGTCTATCAGACCAAGCGCATATGCCTCGCTAAAAATGAAACGGGCATAATCAAACCAACTGACTGCACCAAAGGCAGCCACATGATAGAGCCCACCCAGTTCGGGCTCCCCCAATACTCTTTCTATAGCCAGCAGTGTCATCTCAGCCAGCATCATCGCCGAGGTCGGCGCACCAACCTGATCACATACCACTTGCAATTCATTTCGGCTCTGTGCTAAACGCAGCATGGTCTTGAGAAAATTATCGCGCCATGAACTATGTAGCCAACTAGTACGAATAATCATATAGCGACAGCCACTGGCTAAAATAGCCTGCTCTCCCGCCAACTTACTCTGACCATAAATATTTAGCGGTGCGGGTCTGTCAGATTCCTTCCACGGTCGATGACCTGAACCACCAAACAAATAATCCGTCGAAAAATGGACCAACAAGGCATGATGTTGTTTGGCCAATTCAGCTAGCCGCGCGACACCATCACAATTAACCGCCATCGCAAGTTCCGGCTCTTGCTCTGCACCTACAACATCAGTGTATGCAGCGGCATTGAGGATGACCTTTGGGCGGTAACATGGCAATACCTCCCGTAATAGTTTGTCATTAACCTGTGGATAATACGCTCTTGGCAGAGAAACAATCGGGCGATAAACCTTGTGACTTACAAGTGATAGAGCGCGGGCCAATTGGCCCGTGCCAAACAAGACAATACTCATTAACGGGCGCCAAAACCGGTGAGAATAGTCTTAATTGTCTTAAAGACGATCAAAACATCAAGCCAAAGGGAGAAATGTTTGATGTAGTAAAAATCGTGCTCGATCTTAATGCGGGTATCATCGGCATCGGCGGCATAACCGTGCACCACCTGAGCCCAGCCGCTGATCCCTGGCCGCACGATATGACGATACATGTAGAAGGGGATCTCCCGCTCGAACTGATCGACGAAGGTGCGCTGCTCCGGCCTCGGCCCAATCAGGCTCATGTCTCCTTTGAGGACGTTGAAGAACTGCGGCAGCTCGTCGATGCGCAGCTTGCGGATCACCTTGCCCACCCGGGTGACGCGCATGTCGCCATCCTGAGCAAACTGTGCACCGGCCTTCTCCGAATCCTTGCACATGCTGCGGAACTTGTAGATGCGAAAATCCTTGTTGCCCTTCCCCACCCGGTTTTGCAGGAACATCACGGGCCCCGGGCTCTCCAGCTTGATGAGGATGGCCGTCACCAGCATCAAGGGGGAGAACAGCGGGATCGCGATCAACGCGGCCAGGATGTCCATTCCCCGCTTGATGAAGGCATAAACGGGGGAAGGCAAGAGGGAGCCAAGCTGGTTCTCATGGAGATGGTCGATCTTTACGCGTCCGGTCAGGGTCTCGCTGATCTGCTTGATGTGATAGACGGGAATGTGAGCCAGGGCACAGCGCGCCAGGAAACGCTCCCACTCCCCCGCCAGTTTCTCGTCCCGAAGATCTGCCACCACGGCGTCATAGCGCACGGCCCCAAGATCGGGCTTGTCCAGCAGGCGCCACTGCACGCTGGAGTGCCGTGTCAGGGCCTGATAGTCGCCAAAGGGCAGCAAGGCATACTTGGGTGTCCGGTAACGGCGACCGATGAAGTAAGCCAGCCAGCAGCAGAGCAGGGCCACCACATACGATTCGAACAACACCTGACGGCTGTAAGGCAGGCGCAGGAAGAAGAGAATACCGACCAGGGCACCATAGAGGGTGGTCACCGTGGGGATCATATAGGCCACCGGACTGGCTCCCGGGTAACGCAGGAAGCGATGCAGCACAATCCCGGTCAGCAGAAACGCCACGAAGGCACCGCTCAGGGTATTGATCCGGACGGCATCGAGGTGATGCCAAAATTCCAGGCCCCATCGCTCAATGGCAGGCAGACAGACCGCCAGCAAGGCTCCAAAGAAAAACAAGGAGGGAGGGCTGAATAGCACACGCTCATACCAGCGTGAGTGACGACGTTGAAATGACAAGGACGACCCCCAGAAAATAAAGAATTAGAATATACGTATCTATACATAAAACCAGACTGAACCACAGTTGTGCATTCACTTGGCAACATAAACATATATAAAGGATTTTAATTTTAGTTCACAAAAAATGATTCACAAAATATATTCTGTGGTAAAAAAGTAATATAGGACTTAATTTAAAAACACAACATACTAGCAATCAGAAAACGTTAAACAATAAAACCAGAGCCAGAGCTAGCCTGTCACGTAATCGGCGCCTTAGTTTATTAATCCTAAAAAAAAGATATAAATTACCTCTATACTTTTTTGCTAGACCGAATTTGAATATTGCAGTTTCTTGCAACTCCAAATGCTCAGCGATGTTCATTACTTGCTTACGATACCATTTCGATCTAATTAATAAAAATCGTTTTATGGCTGCTTTAATATTGTTATTAGTACCGACTTGGTTATTAGCATGTTGCCGATAGCGCATCATTGGTTCTGGATCAATAAACCAACGATATCCGCGACTACGCGCAAAAGCATAAATAAGCCAGTCATGCAACTCGATATCATCACCGACTTCTTCATAGTGCGCAAGCAACCATGTTTTAAATTTTATGATTACATCTCGTTTAAATACATAAGTGCAGCCTGGGCCTGCTGCTTCAAATAGAAAATCCCATTTACACTGTAACTGTGACTTATCAATTAACATCTCACGGCCATCTTCCCAAAAAGCGATGACATTGGAAGAGTAACAGTCATATAGTTGTAACTCACTGATGGCCTTAGTTAATTTATCTTCATGCCAAATATCATCTTGATCGCTGAAAGCGATATAATCATAACCAGTCAAATCGGTATCAGCTAGTAGCCTAAAGAAGTTTTTACCCGCACCACCGAATTTAAAGCCATATGGTAATACCGTTATATTATTATTTTTTGTTGCATATGATTGACAGATATCAAGCGTTCTATCTGTTGACTCATCTATGCTTATATAAATATCAAGTGAAATATTATTTTGCTCTATTATGGATCTTAGTTGCTCTTCGATCCACTGTTCGCCGTTATAGGCTGAGAGTAAAACTGCTACTTTATGCATTGTTAATTACTTTCATTTACTTGAAACATTTCACGAACAACATCTAATTTCTGATAACCATTCTTAGTATCAGCCTCTAGATATGCACACTCCGACCACTCATTCCATGCATTAATAAAAATTAACTTGTGCTCATGGGTAGCAACTTTTTCCTTCGCTATACTCAATGCGGTTTTAAACAATTCAAGAGAGACTCCAGAAAAAAAAGTTGCTCTTTCTTTGTAGCGTGGAGCATTATCCCAATCGGGAAATACCACTGGATATACAGGCTTGGAATAAAAAGTGTCAGAATCTAGCTTCATTGCAGATATATAGTCATCATACTTAAATTTCTTATATGAGTTTTTGTTGTATAAACGCCCTAATTTTAGTTGCAAATTCTCAGGCAGTCTTCTGAGCACACTCTCTATATATTTTATGTAGATGGGTGATTTCTTGAGATGGCAGTTAATGGCAAATCGAGGCTGAAAATTCATAATCATATCGAATTTTTCATATACTTTTTTAGCATCCACAATATCATATGCACGAAGAGCGATAAGGTGAACGCCTGCAAAACCATCACTTTTTGCTTTATTATTTATAAAGTCAATCCATTTATCTAATTCTTTGATTAATTCAGCTCTATAAATACAAAGTATAGGTTTGTTATTTATTTTAACGTATCTAGGATCGAAGAAAAACCGTCTTAAATATTCATAGTGGCTATTCCATATTGACTCATCTGGTCTATGCTCTTGTTTAATTAAGATATCATTAGGCTTACCAATCCATTGTCTTGTCCAAGTTTCATTCGCCCAAGTGATAAAGTATTCAATATCAATACTCTTGTCAGAGTAAAGGTTATTAATTGGAGCATCTAGAAGAACTTTTCCATCAAACCAATAATGGTAAAAATTAAATCCAGATATCCCGTATTGCTTTGCCAAAGTGGCTTGAGACTTAATTACATCAGGGGATGATTGATCATAGAAACCATTAATTGGAATACGTGGTTGAACCTGCTCTGCACTTACTGCTTTTGATATCTTAACCAGTTCCCAATCTGTAAAACCCTGTCCCCACCATTCATTGTTTTCAGGCATCGGATAAAACTGAGGAAAATAAAATGGATAAACTTTATATTCTTGCATAGTCATTTTGTTAGCAACTTTATCGCATGTTTTATAAAAATGAAATTTTTAAATTTCATTGCCATTTTAACGGAATAAAAAAACATATATATTGCATATAAAAACAAGAGCAACGGTCTTTCTTTCAAAAACCGAAACCAAAAGACATTAACTTTATATAAAATGGATGAATACTGCCCTACACTATTATTTGAAGGATGGTTACTAATATCATGAACTAGAACCGAATCTAATAAAAAATATGAATTCTCATATTTACTAAACTCATGTGAAAAAACAGTGTCCGTGCCATAAAAATCAACTATATCTGGATATCGAAAGCCTGATTTAATGAAAAACGCTCCTCTAATAATCATACCACTATTAATTGCCGCAATATGCTTAGACGAGTTTATACCTACTTTTACTTTTTTAAGTTTCCTACTGAAAAAAACATAGCTGTAGTAGGGGCTATACAATCCACCACCCGCTTGTACTTGTGGTAGAAATAAATTTATTTCTTTACAATCACCATAAGCTCTCAGAAAATCTGCAAGATACGCCTTTGGCAAGCAAGTATCATCATCCAGTAATAAAAGAAATTCTTCTTCATTTAAATTTGAAATCCGCTCATTATAGATTTCTCGAAGAGTTCTATTTGTCGGATCGTGAACATAGCTAACACTATATTTTTTACGTAGACATTCTAAAAAAACTTCATCCAATTTTGACTCGGGAGAATTATCATCTATATATAATGTAAAGTTAAGATGTTCATTATATATAGGCATTCTTTGACTTAATAAAGTCTGTAATGTTAAGCTATCCCTCATGTTTTTTTCATAAATAACAACTTGAATATACATTTTCATTCTATTACCACTCTAAAAATATCAGC
>NZ_JBFODN010000059.1:0-31806 GCF_040908345.1 Aeromonas sp. R3-1 | reverse complement strand
GGTTTGGCTCCCGGCTTGGCAGATCCTGCGCGGGTCGGCGTCTTGCCCTTATGGACGGGTTTTCCGGCAGGTTTGCTTTTACCCGCATTCTGGCCCGCGCTCTTGCCTTCGCCCTGTGCGGCCGGTTTGCCATTAGCCGCGCCTTTGTGCAGCTGGGAACCCACCGGCTTGCCGCCCGTCGGCTTGTTGCCCGCGCCATTGCCGCGTTGATGGGCAATGTTGCTATGGCGAGTCAGGGCCGGTTTCATGCCCTTGCCGCTGGCGGCGCGCTCGTTGCGACCTTCCGGCGGCACCAGACAGCCGGGGCCATTGCCAATCAGGTGGCCCTTGCCCATGGCGAGCAGGGCTTCGCGGATCATCGGCCAGCCAGCGGGGTCGTGGTAGCGCAGTAGTGCCTTGTGCAGGCGGCGACGGCGCTCGCCCTTGGCGACAAACACATCGCCTCCGGTGCGGCTCACCTTGTTTAACGGGTTTTTCTCCGTGTAATACATGGTGGTGGCGTTGGCGAGCGGCGACGGGTAGAAGTTCTGCACCTGATCGAGCTTGAAGCGGTTCTCTTTGACCCAGAGCGCCAGATTGATCATGTCTTCATCCGTGGTGCCCGGGTGGGCGGAGATAAAGTAGGGGATCAGGTACTGCTGCTTGCCCGCCTCTTTGGAGTATTTGTCGAACAGCTCCTTGAACTGGTAGTAGCTGCCCATGCCCGGCTTCATCATCTTGGAGAGCGGCCCCTCCTCGGTGTGTTCCGGCGCGATCTTGAGGTAGCCGCCGACGTGGTACTTGGCCAGCTCCTTGATATAGCGGGGATCTTCGACCGCGATGTCGTAACGCACGCCGGAGGCGATGAGGATCTTCTTGATCCCCTTGAGGTCGCGCGCCTTGCGATAGAGGTTGATGGTCGGGCTGTGGTCGGTGTCCATGTGCGGGCAGATGGTGGGCCAGACACAGGAGGCGCGCCGGCAGGTCTGCTCGGCCTTGGGGCTCTTGCAGCGCAGTTTGTACATGTTGGCGGTGGGGCCGCCGAGATCCGAGATGACGCCGGTAAAGCCCGGCACCTTGTCGCGGATATCTTCGATTTCTTTGAGGATCGACTCTTCCGAGCGGCTCTGGATGATGCGCCCCTCGTGCTCGGTGATGGAGCAGAAGGAGCAGCCACCAAAGCAGCCACGCATGATGTTGACCGAGGTCTTGATCATCTCGAAGGCGGGGATCTTCTCGTTGCCATAGGCGGGGTGCGGCACCCGCTGGTAGGGCAGGCCGAAGACGCCGTCCATCTCCTCGGTTTCCAGCGGGAAGGCGGGCGGGTTGACCCAAACGATGCGATCGCCGTGAGCCTGCGCCAGGGCGCGGGCGCAGCCGGGGTTGGTCTCGTGGTGCAGAATGCGCGAGGCGTGGGCGTAGAGCACCTTGTCCTCTTTGACCCGCTCGAACGCCGGCAGCTTCACATAGGTTTTTTCCCACGGCTTGGGCTTGGCTGGCTGCACCAGCACTGGCTGGGCTTCCTGCGCGGCAGGGGCCGCGTCGGTGGCGTCATCCGAGCATGGAGCCCCTTCCATATAGGGGTTCATGATGGGATCGATACGGCCAATCTGGTCGAGCTTGCTCGAATCCACCCCTTTCCAGCCCGGCAGCGGCTCCTTGCGGATGACGGCAGTGCCGCGAATATCCTGCATGGTGTCGATGCTCTCCCCCGCCGCGATGCGGTGAGCCACTTCCACCAGCGGCCGCTCGGCGTTGCCGTAGATGAGGATATCGGCCTTGGCATCGAGCAGGATGGAGCGGCGAATGGTCTCGGACCAGTAGTCGTAGTGGGCGATACGGCGTAAGGAAGCTTCGATGCCGCCGATAACCACCGGCACCTCTTTGAAGGCTTCTTTACAGCGCTGGGTATAGACCAGGGTGGCGCGATCCGGCCGCTTGCCGCCCACATCCCCCGGGGTGTAGGCGTCATCGTGGCGCAGCTTTTTGTCAGAGGTGTAGCGGTTGATCATGGAGTCCATGTTGCCCGCGGTGACCCCGAAGAAGAGGTTCGGTTTGCCCAGACGCATAAAGTCATCCTTCGATGACCAGTCCGGCTGGGCGATGATGCCGACCCGAAAGCCCTGCGCCTCCAGCATCCGGCCGATGACCGCCATGCCGAAACTCGGGTGATCCACGTAGGCATCCCCCGTCACCAGAATGACGTCGCAGCTGTCCCAACCGAGCTTGTCCATCTCTTTGCGGGACATGGGCAGGAAGGGTGCCGTGCCGTAGCACTCGGCCCAATAGCGGGGATAGGAGAAAAGGTTGGGTACCGGCTGCATTTTGAACACCTGGAAAAATTCGGGTCGCGCATTATACCGGTTGCGGCCAAGGGGAGCGATGGCTTTTTGTCCCTATAGATCCCGCGGAATAGGCCGCCGCCCGCAATAGCAAGGGCGCCCGCAGGCGCCCTTGTGATGATGGAGGCTGATAACCGGCCCCGCTTGAGCGCGCAGGCCAAGGCGCTGATCAGAGCGCCGGAGGCTGCGACTCCCCTGCCCCCTTGGCGGCCAGCGCTTCGTCTACCTGCTGATCCCGCGCCCCTGTCATGCCGGCGTGACGGGCGATCAGATGGTAGATGGCGGGCACCACCAGCAGGGTAACCAAGGTTGCCAGCGACAGTCCGAAGAAGACGACTGTCCCCACCGCCATCCGGCTCTCGTAACCTGCCCCCATGGAGAGCATCAGCGGCACAGCGCCGATAATGGCGGTGAGCGAAGTCATCAGGATGGGGCGCAAGCGGCGCACCGAGCCTGCGATGATCGCCTCCTCGAACCCTTCGCCGCGCTGGCGCAGCTGGTTGATGAACTCGACGATCAGGATGCCGTTCTTGGTCACCATGCCGATCAGCATGATCATGCCGATCTGGCTGTAGATGCTCATCTCCTGCCCCGTCAGCCAGAGGCCGAGCAGGCCACCGAAGATGCCGAGCGGCACCGTCACCATCACCACCGCCGGGGTCAGGGTGCTCTCGAACTGGGCCACCAGCACCAGATAGACCACCAGCAGGGCGAGGCCAAAGACCAGCACCATCTCCCCCTGATTGTCGCGGTAATCCTTGGAATCTCCGGCGTAATCCACCGTCATGCCGGTGGGCAGGTTGGCGTTGGCCCAGCCATCGAGGAAATCGAGGGCCTCACCCAGGGTGTGATCGGGGTGGACGTCGGCGGTCAGGGTGATCGCTTTTTGCCGCTGGTAGTGGTTGAGGCGGTTGGCGGTCGCCACCTGCTTGACGGTCGCCAGGGTCGAGAGACTGACCATCTCGCCGTTGGCGGCCTTCAGGTAGATGCGACCGAGATCCGAGATGCCATTGAACTCGGTCTGGTTGCCGCGCAGGTAGACGTCATACTCCTCGCCCCTGTCCACATAGGTGGTCTTGCTCGCCCCGCCCAGCAAGGTCTGCAAGCTGTTGGCCACGGTGGAGACCGGAATGCCGAGCTGGCTGGCACTGTCGCGATTGATGGTCACCTGCAGCTCGGGAGTCTTCTCGGCGTAGTCGAGATCCGGGCTCAGCATCAGGCCGCTGCCCTGCGCCGCCTGTTGCAGCGCCAACCCTTGCTGGTAGAGCTCGGCATAGTCGTTACCTTGCAGCACGAACTGCACCGGTGCGGTGGAGCCACCGCGGAAACCGGGCTGGAAGGTGCGGATCATCACATCGGGAATGCCGGAGAGCTTGGCACCCAGCGAGCGGGAGAACTCGGTGGCGGTGACGTCGCGCTCGGCCCAGTCGGTGAGCTGGATAATCACCATACCGGTCTGATCGCCGCCACGGCCAAAGGCGGGGGTACTGAAGCTCAGCGCCTGCACCACCCCTTTGCCCAGCATCGGCATGATGGCGGACTCCACCTGCTGCATGTTGCGCTTCATCCGCTCGATGCTGGTCCCCTCTGCCCCCTTGACGAAGACATAGATGACGCCGCGATCCTCGGTCGGGGTAAGGCTGGTCGGCAGTTGGGTAAAGAGGGCGCCGATACCGCCCAGACAGAGCAGCAGCACCAGCGGCGTCCAGCGGGAGCGACGCAGCACCCACGCCAGCAGGTGGCGATAGTGCCCCTCCAGCCAGCCCAGCCCGCAATCGAGCCCGGCGGTGAGCCGGTTCGGTTTATCCAGTGGGCGCATCAGCCAGGAGCCCATGGCCGGAGTCAGGGTCAGCGCCACCAGTGAGGAGCAGAGCACCGCCAAGGAGAGCAATATCGCAAACTCGGTAAAGAGCCGCCCCACCATGCCATCCATAAAGGCGATGGGGACAAACACCATCACCAGCACGGCGGTGGTGGCGATGACCGCAAAGCCCACCTCGCGGGTGCCATGCCAGGCGGCCAGCAGCGGCGGTTCCCCCCGCTGCAGATGGTGGTGAATGTTCTCCACCACCACGATGGCATCATCCACCACCAGACCGATGGCGAGAATAAGGGCCAGCAGGGTGATGAGGTTGATGGAAAAGCCGAAATACCAGGCGCCGATAAAGGCAGAGATGAGCGATACCGGCACCGTAATGGCCGGAATGAGCGTGGTGCGCCCCTGCCCGAGGAACAGATAGAGCACTGCCACCACCAGCACGGCGCAGATGGCCAGGGTCTCGTACACCTCGTCGATGGCCTGCTTGATAAAGATGGTGGAGTCGTAATCGACCTCGAGCTTGGCCCCCTCCGGCAGGAAGCGCTGCATCTCGCCGAGTTTCTTCTCGATCCCCTGCGCTACCGCCAGCGGGTTGGCGGTGGACTGGGCGACGATGCCGATACCCAGACTCTCTTTGCCGTTGCGCTGATAGGCGCTGTCTTCGTTCTTGGCTCCCACCTCCACATCGGCGATATCGGCCAGATAGACGCTCTGGCCGTTGGCGGCTGTGGTGACTTGCAGTTGCTGGAAATCTTCCGCTGTGTGATAGAGACGGGCGATCTGCACCGCCATGGTCATGGAGTTGTTGCGAATCTCCCCCCCCGGCAGCTCGATGTTCTCCCGCTTGAGGGCCTCTTCCACATCGCTCACCGTGATGCCACGGGCGGCCATGTCGGCAGGGCGCAGCCGCACATACATCACCTGGGTGAGATCGCCGGAGAGCGCCACTTCGCTCACACCGTCCACCAAGCTCAGGGGATCGACCAGCACGCGGTTGGCGTAGTCGGTCATGGCGGTGCGATCCATCTGGCTGCTGCTGAAGTTGAGCCAGATCGCCACATCGCCGTTGCCGCTGTCCTTGGTCACCAGCGGCTCGTCCACATCATCGGGCAGCCGTGGCCGGGCGCGGGAGAGGGCATCGCGCACATCGGAGATCCCCTCCACCATGTTCCAGCCGAGCTTGAATTCGACGGTGATCATCGAGCGCCCCTTGCGGGTCATGGAGTTGATATTCTTGATGCCGCTGATGCCGGAGAGCTGATCCTCGATGGGCTTGGTGACCTGACTCTCCATCACCGAGGGGGCCGCCCCCTCATAGGTGGTGGTGATGGAGACTGAGGGGATCTGCACATCGGGCATCTCCCGCACCGTCAATTTGCTGAAGGCGACCAGACCAAACACGGTGAGCAGGGCGCTGAGCACCACCGCCACCAGCGGGCGGCGAACTGAGATATCGGAGAGCCACATCAGCCGTTCACCTCGGCCAGATCACGCACCTGCACCCCATCACGCAGATTGACCAGTCCCTCTACCACGATGCGATCGCCGACCTTGAGCCCCTCGGTGACCCAGACGGTCTCCCCTTCGGTTTCGCCGAGCACCACAGGCACCCGCTTGACCCGGCCATCGGCCTCGAGACGGTAAACAAAGCGCTGCTCACCGGCGTACTCCACCGACTGGGCGGGGATCAGGGTGAGCTGCTGGGCAGGCAGCGCCAGCTCCACATTGAGCAGCATGCCCGGACGCAACTGGCCGTTGCCATTGGGGATCATCACCCGCGCCTTGATGTTCTGGGTATCGTTGGAAATGCGGCTGTCGAGGGTGGTCAGGGTGCCGCTGAAGTGCTGATCCGGCCAGGCAGTGCTGGTGGCGGTAACCGCCATGCCCGGGCGCAGCAGGGCGAGGTAACGCTCCGGCACCGCCAGATCGAGGCGCAGTTTGTCGAGCTCATCCAGATGCAGCAGGGTATCGCCGCTGCCCACCAGCGCCCCTTCGCTCAGGTCAATCAGGCTCACGGTACCGGCAAAGGGCGCCTGCAAGGTACGCAGGGAGAGCTCGTAGCGGGCGGCATCGAGGCGTGCCTGCACCTGGGCCACGGTGGCCTCCTGCCCCTCCAGCTCGGATTGGGTCACGGCGCCACGGGCCACCAGCTTGCGCATATCACTCAGCTTGCGGTTCTCGTCGCGCAGACTGGCGCTCTGCTCGGCCAGCTCAGCCTGCTGTTTGCCCGCATCCAGCGCGATCAGGGTCTCCCCCTTCGCCACACTCTGGCCAGATTGCACCGCAATCTTGACGATGCGACCGGTCACTTCGGGGCTGATGATGACGGAGCGATTGGCGGCCAGCTTGCCCACCAGCTTGAGGGTTGGCTCGGCCAGACTCTGCTTGACGGTTTGAGTGCGGATATTGACCTGTCTGGTCGGTGCTTTGGCGGCGGGTTCGCTGTGACGCAGCGCCCAGACGCCGGCAACCACGATTAGAAGAAGGCCCAAGCCGAGCCAGATACGCATTTTCATCGAACAGTCCATGAAGAGTGAGAGGGTAAATCCAGATTGGGGCCATTTTAGCCCCAGACTATGCCGTGACTATGTATAAATGTGACAAAACGTAACAAGAGCGGGATAAGCTCACTCTGTTTCAGGTCGCGCCGTTTGTTTTCACGCCACATCGCATACACTAACGACAATTTCCTTCGCAACCCGACTGACTGCCTATGCCCAAAATGTCTGACCACCGCTTTCTCACACGCCTGACCTGGCTCCTGTTTGCCGTGGTCATCCTGCTGATTGGTCTGACCTTGCGGCAAAGCCTGAAACAGATAGAACGCCTCTACCAGAGCGATACCCTCAACAGCGCCATCTACCTGCGGGATCGGTTCAAGCAGACCGAAGTGTTTCTGGAGGCGATGCGCGGGCAAGCCGAAGAGCGACTGCGCAGCGACCCCCAGTCGGTGCTCACCCGCCAGCTCTATCGCCATATCGAGGCGCTGCCAGAGGGGCTGGCCCTCGACAAGCTCCCCGGTGATTTGCCAGCCGGACTGGCGGGCAACCTCACCGGTGACGGCCCGCTGCCGCCCCCCGGCAGTGCGCGGGAGGCGCAACTTCATTTGGCCCTGAGCCTCTCGCCCTTGCTGGCCACCGCCAGCCAGCGCCTGGGCAGCGAGATCGCCTGGGCCTACTTCACTGGCGTGGACAACTTTATCTACCTCTATCCCTGGATCCCCTCCAGCCAGTTTCGCTTTGCCCGCAGCATCTATGACAAGCACTACTGGCAGGATGCGCTGATGTCACCCAACCCCAGCCGGGACACCATTCTCTCCCGCCCTTACGAAGATTTTGCCGGACTGGGCACCATGGTCACCATGTCCCAGCCTCTCTACAAGGACGGCTCGCTGGTAGGGATGATCAGCATGGACATCCTGCTTTCACGCTTGCAATCGCAGCTCAATCAACTGGCACCGGCGCTGGGTGAGTATCTGCTGCTCAATCAGTATCATCAGGTGCTGGCCAGCAGCGCACACCAGCCCGTGGTGCCGCAAGACCCCGAGCTGACCGACGAATACCAGTGGCGGCAAGGGGCATTGCAGCTGACCATGGCAATCCCCGATACCCCGTTGCGACTGGTGCACAACGTCACCCTGCTGCCGCTGGTGTGGGCCATGCTCTGCCAGTCCACGCCGACCCTGCTCGCCATCCTCTTTATGCTGCTGGCCGCCCTCTCCAACCTGAGATCCCATCGCCTCAACCAGCGGCTCAATTACCTCTCCTGCCACGATGCCCTCACCGGCGCCTTCAACCGCCACTATCTGGTGCTGCTGGAACAGGCGGGCGATCTGGCCCGGTTGCAAGCGGGGATCCTGATGTTCGATGCGGATCACTTCAAACGGGTCAATGACAACTTCGGCCATGCCGTCGGCGATATCGTGCTGATCCGGCTGGTGCAGCTCTGCCAGCAGCAGATTAGGCCCACTGATCGCCTGATCCGCTGGGGGGGCGAAGAGTTTCTGCTGCTGATTGGCCGCAGTAACGCCGCACAGATCGGCGAACTGGCGGAGCGGCTGAGAAAAGCGGTGGCAGATCACGACTGGGCCGCCATCGAGCCTGGGCTGGAGGTCACCATCAGCCTCGGCTATCTGCCCCACCAGGAGAACCTTCCCCTGCACGAAGCGGTGCGCCGCGCCGATGTGGCGCTCTATCAGGCCAAGGCCAACGGTCGCAACCGCAGCGAAAGATGGCAGGGTGACGCCTCCTGACTCTCGGAGTAAGCTGACCCCTCAACCCCTTTTTTGGAGGACTGTCGTGCCACGTAAACCCCGCGTAGGGCTCGCTCTCGGGAGCGGCGCCGCCAGAGGATGGGCCCATATCGGCGTCATCCGCGCCCTTGAACGTCTCGGCATCAAACCGGATTTGATCGCTGGCTGCTCCATCGGCAGCTTTGTCGGTGCCGCCTATGCCGCCGGTGAACTGGATCGGCTGGAAACCTGGGTGCGCGGCTTTACCCGCCTGCAGGTGGTCAGCCTGCTCGACCCGGCCCTCTCCGGCGGTCTGTTTCGCGGCGAAAAGGTATTTGGCCTTGCCGCCAGCCATCTGGGGGATCCCGATCTCGAGAATCTGCCCATCCCCTTCGCCTGTATCGCCACCGAACTCGATACCGGCCGCGAGATCTGGCTGCAACAGGGCCCGCTGCGCCAATCGGTACGCGCCTCCTGTGGCATGCCGGGGATCCTCACCCCGACCCGGATCAACGACCGCTGGCTGGTCGATGGCGCCGTGGTCAATCCGGTGCCCATCTCGCTGGCCCGCGCCATGGGGGCCGAGGTGGTGATTGCGGTCAACCTCAACACCGATATGCACCAACCCTGGACCGACGAGCCGGATCAACCCGGCAGCGGCGGCCTGCTCAGCCAGTGGCTCAATCGCGGTGAATCCGCACCAGCCACCCCGGGTCTGTGGAGCGTGATGAGTGGCTCCATCAACATCATGCAGGAGCGGATCACCCGCGCCCGGATGGCCGGTGATCCGCCGGAGATCCAGCTCTGTCCGCGCCTTGGCAGCTTCTCCATCATGGATTTTCATCGCGCCAGCGATGCCATCAACGAGGGGGAAGCCTGCGTCGAGCGCAATCTCGATCAGCTCAAGGATGAACTGGGCCGCCTCGGGTTGCTGGGCAGTTAGTTGTCGGCATGCTGCGGTTTACACATAAAAAAAGCGCCATTCGGCGCTTTTTTTTTCAACTTACTTACCCGGTTACTCCTTACGGTAGAAGAGCAACCCGAGCAGAATCACCCCCACAGAGACCAGCAGATAAAGTCCCAGACTGGGATTGGTGATACCGCCATACAGAATGATGAGCGCACCCAGGGTGGCGCAGGTCGGGATCACAAACCGCTTTATCCAGCCCAACTCGGTAAAGGTGCGCATGTACCAGACATAGAGGAACAGATAGAGGCCATAAATCAGCACGATCGGCATCTCGTCCAGAGCGATGTAACGACCGAATGTCTCGTTGATGCTGCAGTACCACAACACTGAGTAGATCACCGACAACAGCGCTGCCGCGAGGGCCGAGTTGATGGGCATGTGGTGATGCGGTTCGATACGGCTCATCCACTTGGGGGCAGGACCCTGATTGCGGATCGCCAGCGAGTAGGGAATACGCATGGTCGCCAACACCAGACCATTGAGGGTTCCGAGGCAGGAGATAATCACGAACACGGTCAAAATGGTCGAGGCAGTCCCGCCAAACAGGCTGGTTGTCGCGAGATTTACCGCGTTATCCCCTTGCGCCACTATCTCGTCCGTCGGCAAGACGCTGGCGATCCCCAGAAAATAGGTGACATAGACCACAAAGACTATCAGGGTGCCAATCACCAGCGCTCTGGGCAGATTCTTCTTGGAATCGCGAATTTCGCTGTTGATGGTCACGGCGGCGATCCACCCCTCATAAGCGAAGGCGGTGGCGACCACGGCAGTGGCCAGAGTGCCTCCGGTGCTCCCTATCCCATCCATTGCCTGCACAAAGTTGGTCACGGTGACACCATTGAGCAAGCCTGAAATGGTGCCCACAATGGCAACCAGGATCAGCGGGACCAACTTGATCAGGGTAGAGCCCACTTGCAGCTTGCCCGCCAGGACCGGGGTATAGAAGTTGATCAGATAGGTGACCGTCATATAGACAGCCGCCAGTATCCAGGTCGCACCAGAGTTGGTCGGATTATCACTGCCGAGCAAGATCATGGTGTACAGAGCGGCGACCCAGGCAAGGATGGCGGAAAGAGGGGCGTAATAGAGTACGCCTTTGAACCACCCCACCAGATAACCAAACATTTTGCCGTATGCCGCTTCGGCATAATCGACGATACCGTTGGACTTTTCGATCCGCTGGGCAAACTCGGCAAACACCAGCGCGCCGAAGATCATCGAAAATGCCCCCAGCGCCCATGCCAGCAGCGCAATGGCCAGATTACCGCCAGTCAGACGCAGTACATCATCGGCCTTGAAGAAGACACCGGAGCCGATCACCACGCCGACCACCATCGCAATGGCAGTCATCAGGCCATAGCGTTTATCCAACTCATTACTGCTCATACCCATACTCCATACGATTGCTCATATCATCCTGAATGTAATAGTGTTCAGGTGGCCAGATACCACCAGGGGCCCACTTTTCGGGGCCGCTTATTCTCGTTGGCCTGCATGGATAATTCAAAGCGTGTTAGATCAAAATATCGATCGGCAACCCAAAAAAAATACCGCCCGAAGGCGGCATTTCTATTCACATCGATGATCACGCCTTGGCGAGGTCATCCGGGCCAATCTGGCCGATTTCGGCGACTTTCTTGTCTGCCAGCAGCCAGAGGGTGAACTTGTGCAGATCCGGGTGGTGCGCCAAGGCAACCAGGAAGGCGCCCCCAACTTCACGGTAACCCAGCTCGTAGTTTTTCAGCGTGGTGGGAGGAACACCCAGCAAATCTGCAAACTTCGGACGGCTCAAACCGACCGCTTCACGGATCTGACGGATCTTCTTGCCAACAGTGACGATATTTGAATTCATAATGTTCCATACTCCGTTTGGCGGATTTACTCCGCCTTTTATTTTTCGCGACGACTCGTAGTCAAGTGTATCAGTTTTGTTCGGACTCGTTATGGTCGAGCCTCTATCTTATGAGCGCCTTTCGGCGACAACCCTTGCCTTCAAGGGGGGATGGTAATCGCTCAGCCGCCTCAGGTAAACAGTCTCGAAAAGAAACCTTTATTGTGGCCCCCCCAATAACTCGTATAATCCGCCGGATACCCATTAAGAGGAATAAGTATGGCGTTTCCCGGCATTATCTCTCGCCTGCACCCCGTATCCAGCACAGAAGAACTGGCACAACAGCGCCTGCAAGGTGAACAATATCGCGCCGAAGCATTCTGGCTTCCGGCCTTGATGTCCAGCCACGCCAGCGAGCTGCTGGCCGCCCTGCCGGAGAGCTGCAGCCTGTTTCTTGAACAGGCATGCCCGGATCTGGCCCTGCGCAGCCACGACGGCACCCTGCATAACAATGAGCAGCTCATCACGGTAAATGGCCAGTCTATTGCGTTGGCAACCACCCCGGGTGATGGTGGTCTGGTGCCCGAATCGGGCATGTGCGAGATGGTCGACTGGCTGGAGGCGGGACACCGCCACTTCATCTGTTCAGCTGCGGTTCAGCCTGTGGCTCGCGCCATCCTCAACATCTGGCCCCTTGACCCCTATCTGGCCCGACATTTCTTGATGACATTTACCCCCCTGCTGCAGAGCGCAACCCAGGCAGATTACCTTGCGGTCTTTGCCGCCAGAGCGAATCCAGCCAACCCGCATAGCGACTGGGTTCAGGCCTATATGAAGCTGGAGAAGAAACTGCACAGGGCCTATCTGGATCACTAATTAATCTGGATAAACAGCCAGTTAAGGGCACGACACAATTTGCCACAAGGCTCATTTGTGAGCTTGATCATGTTTTAAAATCGGCATAGAGTGCGCCTCGTCATCGGAATGACATCAGTTGCCTGGCAGTGGTTTCTCACGCATTGCGTGCCATGCCAGCGCACTCGACACACCAGGAGAGTGTGCAACCCGGTTATACCGGGTCATCTGCCAGACTCGACGCCAGCCGTACGGCGGAGCCTGCAGCTTACATAAATTACAAAGTGTGAAGCACGTGAATAACGTGCGATCTCAACGAGGATTTTTTTATGATGAAAATGGCTCCTTCCATGATCGCCATCGCCATGGCTGCTCTGGGTGCTACCGCTGCTCACGCCGCTGACGACATCTACTTCGGTGCCGGTGTCGGTGCTACTCACTTCAACGGCCTGAACAAGCTGGAAAGCACCAATGTAGGCCAGGAAGACGCGGCAGCTGCCAACGCCTTCATGGGTTACAACTTCACCGAAAACTTCGGTACCGAACTGGGCTACCAGTACACCGGTCGTGGCAACACCGACGGCAACCGTTACGAGAGCCAGGGTGCCACCCTGTCCGGTATCGCACGTATGCCGGTTGGCAACGACTTCTCCCTGTTCGCTGAAGGCGGCGCCTACTGGGGTCACACCGATGGTCTGGGCACCAGCGACACTAAAGTTTCCCCGCTGGCCGGTGCTGGTGTGACTTACAAGGTAAATGACGCGCTGGATCTGCAAGCTCGCTACCGCTACATGTGGGACGTGGCTGACCTGCACGCCAACGGTGAGCGTTACAAAGCCAACCAGAGCATCGCTACTCTGGAAGCGGTATACCACCCGTTCCGTACTTCCTACGTAGCTCCGGTAGCTGCTCCGGTAGTTGAAGAAGCTCCTGCTCCGGCTCCGCAAGTGGTAGAGAAGAACTTCGCCCTGAACTCAGACGTGCTGTTTGCCTTCGGCAAAGACACCCTGAAGCCGGAAGGCGTTGCAGCCCTGAACGGTCTGTATCAGCAAATCGTTGAGTTCCAGCCGAAAGATGGCAACGCTGTTGTTGTTGGTTACACCGACCGTATCGGTTCCGACGCTTACAACCAGAAGCTGTCTGAAGCCCGTGCCCGTACCGTTGCCAACTTCCTGGTGAGCAAAGGTATGGCTGCCAGCAAAGTTGCCATCGAAGGTCGTGGCGAAGCCAACCCGGTTACCGGCACCAAGTGCAACGGCGTAACTGCTAAAGCTCAGCTGATCTCCTGCCTGGCTCCGGATCGTCGCGTAGAAGTTCGCGTATCTGGCGTACAAGAAGTTCAGCAATAATCTGACCTCGTTCAGATAGTGCGAAAAAAAGGGATGCTGCGGCATCCCTTTTTGTTTGTCTCGTTCTCGCTTGCATCCCTCACTCCCGCCTCCCTGCCCTTGCCTGCCCCGTCTCGAAAGCATAAAGTAGTTGCGCCTGTAAGGTATTGGATAAGTACTAAAAAGCGCTTCTTGTCCGGTCTGTTGTCCATGACGCCAATGCATCATGAGAGTCCAAAGCCTTCGCTATCCACTTTGCTGGCGATTTTTCGCAGCAATAAAAACAAGTGCATTGCCCGACATGGGCTAACACAACGAGGATAAACCGATGAAACTCAAAATGGCTCCTACCCTGATTGCACTGGCGCTCGCCGCCGCAGGCACCACAGCTCAGGCTGCCGATGACTGGTACACCGGTGTTGGTGCAGGTTGGGCATATGCCCACGGTCTGGATGATTTTGGCAAAGACACTGACAAAGACGCCACCGCGCTGAGCCTGTTCGGCGGTTACAACTTCAACGACTACTACGCAGCTGAACTGGGCTACCTCTACGCCGGTAAAGCGGGCGTTGACGGTGCCGATTTCAAAACCCAGGGTGCAACCCTCTCCGGTATCGCCCGCCTGCCGCTGGGCGACATCTTCTCGGTGTTTGCTGAAGGCGGTGCCTACTTCAATCACGTCAACGGCAATGGCAACAGCGACAACGGCACTGCACCGCTGGCGGGCCTGGGTCTGACTGCCAAGCTCTCCGACCTTATCGATGTGCAGGCACGCTACCGCTATCTGTGGAATCTGGGTGACGAGCAGAAAACCTGGGAGAGCGACATGAGCGTCGCGACCCTGGAGCTGGTGATGCACCCGAACCGCACCTCTTATGTTGCCCCGGTTGCCGCCCCTGCGCCTGAGCCGGTTCCCGAGCCGGTACTGGTCGACAAGAACTTCGCCCTGAGCTCAGACGTGCTGTTTGCCTTTGGCAAATCCACCCTCAAGCCAGAAGGTGTCGCAGCGCTGAACACCCTGTATCAGCAGATCGTTGATGTTCAGCCGAAAGATGGCAGCGCCGTGGTCGTCGGTTACACCGACCGTATCGGTTCTGATGCCTACAACCAGAAACTATCCGAAGCGCGTGCCCGTACCGTAGCCGACTTCCTGGTTGGCAAAGGTCTGCCGGCTGGCAAAGTTGCCATCGAAGGTCGCGGTGAAGCCAATCCGGTCACCGGTACCCAGTGCAACAGCGTCAAGGGCAAGGCTCAGCTGATCTCCTGCCTGGCACCGGATCGCCGTGTAGAAGTACGCGTCACCGGCGTGCAGCAAGTACAACAGTAATCCTGCAGTCCGACATAACAAGGAGGCCACCTGGCCTCCTGTTTCTTGCCGCTTATTTCACCTACTTTGTAACCCTCTATTGCCCCCTTCCTCTTCCCGTCTCGCGCCCTAGTTCACGGCGTGTCGCCCCCCATACCTCTTTGGTGGTTAAAAACAGCCCGTCACCTATACATAAGTGTGGGGTTTGACCAGCAGGCAACCCCACTACACCAAACATCGACGAGGATACGCGATGAACATAAGAGTAAAACCTGTGTGGATTGCATTGGCATTGGCGAGCACAGGCGCACAAGCGGAACCGGTTCACGACTGGTATGCCGGGATTGGCGGTGGCTGGGCCATTGCCCACAATCTGAATGATTTCAGTCAGGATGTCGGCAAGGATGCGACTGCGCTCTCCCTGTTTGGCGGCTACAACTTCACGGAAAACCTGGGGGTAGAGATTGGCTATCTCTCCACCGGTGACTGGGATATCAGCGGCCATGACTTCAACAGCAAGGGAGCCACGCTGTCAGTCATTGGCCGCCTGCCGCTCAGCGAGATGTTCTCGCTCTTTGCCGAGGGCGGTGGCTATATCTATCACGTCGAGTCGGTCAATGGCGGGGACGACAACCTGGCGCCGCTGGCGGGTCTGGGAGTGACGGCCCGGCTCCATGACTGGGTCGATCTGCAGGCACGCTACCGTTACATAGTGCGCGTTGGCGATGATCCGGATAACGGCAAAGCCAACAGCGGCACCCAGCACTGGGTCAGCGACATCAGCACCGCCACGCTGGAACTGGTGATCCACCCGAACCGCAGCCAACCCAAAGAAGCAGCCCCCACGCCCGCCCCGGTCGTGGTTCCCCCGCCACCGGCCGAACCGGAGGTGGTGGATCAGACCTTTAACCTCAGTTCCGATGTGCTGTTCGCCTTTGGCAAAGCGGACCTCAAACAGGAGGGGATGAGTGCGCTGGACGATCTCTACCAGCAGATCGTCGACGTGCAGCCCAAGGATGGCAGTGCGGTCGTGATGGGATATACCGACCGCATCGGCTCGGATGCCAACAATCAGAGGTTGTCAGAAGCTCGGGCCCAAACCGTTGCCGACTTTCTGATCAGCAAGGGATTGCCTGCCGACAAGGTGAGCATCCAGGGCAATGGCGCGAGTAATCCGGTCACCGGCAACCAGTGTGATGCCATCAAGGCGAAGGCGGCGCTCATCGACTGCCTTGGGCCGGATCGCCGGGTAGAGGTGCGCATAACCGGCGTACAGGGCGGCAGCGAGTAGTTGATCTTGAGGCGATAACCATGTCAGACGTGCAGTAAAAAGGGATGCTTGCGCATCCCTTTTGCTTTGCCACTTCCCGCAGAAATCAGAACGAGGTGCGGCGGTAGCGGCGATATTCCGGATGCCAGAAGTTGGCGTCGATGGCCTGATCGATCACCTCGTCCGGGGTCTGCACCGCCTTGCCCTGCAGCATGGCGGTCTTGGCCACCATCTTGGCGATGTAGCGGGAGACCTGATGGATATCCGCCAGATCCGGCAGCAGAGAACCCTCCTCACCTTTCACCAGCGGCGAGCACTCCGCCAGCGCACGACTGGCCGACATCAGCATGGCGTCGGTCACCCGGGTGGCGCCGGAGGCAATGACGCCAAGGCCGATCCCCGGGAAGATGAAGGAGTTGTTGCACTGGGCGATGACGTAGCGCTTGCCCTTGTGCTCCACCGGTGCGAACGGGCTGCCGGTGGCCACCAGCGCCTGACCGTCGGTCCAGCGGATAAGGTCAGCCGGCGTCGCCTCGACCCGGGAGGTGGGGTTGGAGAGCGGGAAGATGATGGGACGGGCACAGTGCTTGTGCATGGTCTTGACCACCTCTTCGGTAAACAGCCCCGGCTGACCGGAAACCCCGATCAGGATGTCCGGGCGACCATGCTCCATCACCTCCAGCAGGGAGATATTGTCCCCCACCGGCCAGTCGGCGATGCGCTCCACCGGTTGGGAGAGACGGCGCTGGAAGTCGAGCTGGTTGGGGATCTTGTCGGTGATAAGACCAAAGCGGTCCACCATAAAGACACGGCTGCGCGCCTGGGCATCGGTCAGCCCCTCGGCCTTCATCTGTGCCACGATCTGCTCGGCAATACCGCAACCGGCGCTGCCCGCGCCGAGGAAGGCAACCCGCTTCTCGGAGAGCTTGGCGCCGGAGGCCTTGCAGGCGGCGATGAGGCTGCCCAAGGTCACGGCAGCCGTACCCTGAATATCGTCGTTGAAGCAGCAGAGCTCGTTCTTGTAGCGGTTGAGCAGCGGCATGGCGTTGTTCTGGGCGAAGTCCTCGAACTGCAGCAGGATATCGGGCCAACGACGCTTGACCGCCTGAATGAAGGCATCGACAAACTCGGCATACTCATCCCCCGAGATACGCGGATTGCGCCACCCCATATAGAAGGGGTCATTCAGCAGTTGCTGGTTGTTGGTGCCGACATCCAGCACCACCGGCAGGCAGTAGGCGGGCGAGATACCGCCACAGGCGGTGTAGAGGGAGAGCTTGCCGATGGGAATGCCCATGCCGCCGATCCCCTGATCACCCAGACCCAGGATCCGCTCGCCATCGGTCACTACGATCACCTTGACGTTCTGCTTGGTGGCGTTTTGCAGCATGTCATCGATCCTGTCCTTGTCCGGATAGGAGATAAACAGGCCACGGGCGCGGCGATAGATGTTGGAGAACTCCTCGCACGCCTTACCGACGGTCGGGGTGTAGATGATGGGCAGCATCTCGGTCAGGTGGTTGTGCAGCAGACGGTAGAAGAGCGTCTCGTTGGTATCCTGGATGTTGCGCAGGTAGATGTGCTTGTCCATGTCGTTGCCAAACGCCATGAACTGGCGATAGGCGCGCTCGGCCTGCTCTTCGATGGTCTCGATATTCTGGGGCAACAGGCCTTCGAGATTGAAGTTGCTGCGCTCTTCGCTGGTGAAGGCGCTGCCCTTGTTGAGCAAAGGGGTCTCCAGCAGGGCGGGACCGGCGTAGGGAATGTAGAGAGGACGTTTCTGGTTATTATCTTCAAACATGGATCTTGGTACCTAAACGGTTAGCTAGACGCAGGGACCCGCCGATCCTAGGGGCTTGTCTCATTAATTTCAAAGAGTTTGCACATCCGTTGCAAAAGGTTTGCGACCCAGTCGACGAAAGACGCCGGGGGTCTGACCAGTCAGACGACGAAAGCGGTTGGCAAAGTTGGCCCCATCGCTGTAACCGACCCGGGCCGCCAGCTCGCCAAGTGGCCAGTTGGTATAGAGCAGCAGCTGGCGCGCCTTGTTCATTCTGAGCTCGGTCACCCTCGCCATCGGCCCCATACCGAACGCTTGCTGGCAGAGGCGATGCAGATGGGGCACCGAGCAGGCCATCTGTCGGGCCAGCAGGGCGACACTCCAGGGTTCGTCCAGGCGCGCCTCCACCCGGCGAAACAGTGCCTGCAATCTGAGTTCAGGGGTACCGCGTACCTCCCCTTGCAGGGTGCGCTCCAGCAGCGCCAGCAACAGGCTGAGCAGTTGGGGTTGCAGCGGGGAGCGAACCCCTTCCCCCTGCATCAGGCTGAGCAGATGGTAGAGCTGATCGCCGCCATCCCCTTGCCAGATACGGTGACCAAGGCGATGCAGGTGCTGCCAGCGCGGCACGTCATCGAGCAAAATCCAGCTGATCTGCCAGCTTTCGCCAATCAGCTTGAGACCACCGGGCACGGCGGCGGGCAGGAAAATCAGCGACCCGGCCGGAATGGCTTGCTCCCCCTCGTCGGTGAGCAGCGCCCCCCCCTCATCATGACTCATCATCAGGATGTGAAACTCGGGGCGATTGCGGCGGATGAGGTAGTGATCCCGCACCCGGGAGAGGCCGGTCAGAAAGATCCCTGCCTCGCCGAGCAGGGGCAGCCCTTCACGTCCCAGCATCTGCTCTTCACAGGCTGGCGCTATCTCCAGACACTCGCTGGCAAATGGCATAACACCTCAACAGGATAGTTTTACACAAGAAAACCGAGAGCTACTCACAGTGAGAAGAGCCTCATCAGCCCCTATCATACCCCTGACAAACCTTGCTTTTCTTATACCCGGTTAACAACTATGAATTATTGGCAAGCGATTTTAAAACAAACCACCGATCGCGAGTTCATGACCCGATTGTGGCGGCTGGCCCTGCCTGTCTCGCTGCAATCCATGATGTTCTCCCTGCTCGGCCTCATCGATATCATGATGGTGAGCCAGCTTGGCACCACGGCTGTGGCGGCGGTCGGCTTGGGTAACCGGGTCTTCTTTTTCAATCTGCTGGTGATAGCGGGCCTCGCGGGCGGGGTCTCGGTATTGGCAGCACAATACTTCGGGCGCGGGGAGATGGCCGGGGTGCGCCGCTCCCTGGCGCTGGCCATAGTGGGCGCTCTGCTGGTCACCCTGCCCTTTGCCTTCATCTATGTGTTATCACCGGGCAGCGTACTCGGCTTTGCCAGTCAGGATCCGGCACTGCGCAAGCTGGCGGATCAATTCTTGATGATCACCGGCGCCACCATCCTCTGTACCGCCATCGTGGTGCCGCTGGAGTCAGCCCTGCGCTCGGTCGGCAATGCCGCCGCGCCGACTCGCATCGGCATTATCGCCATCATCGC
This sequence comes from Aeromonas sp. R3-1, assembly GCF_040908345.1. Taxonomy (NCBI): domain Bacteria; kingdom Pseudomonadati; phylum Pseudomonadota; class Gammaproteobacteria; order Aeromonadales; family Aeromonadaceae; genus Aeromonas; species Aeromonas sp. R3-1. The sequence continues at coordinate 12,491 of NZ_JBFODN010000059.1, read as the reverse complement.
CAACGTCATCCTCAACTACGCCCTCATCTTCGGTCACTTCGGCTTCGAGGCGATGGGGGTCGCCGGTTCGGCCTGGGGCACCACCATTTCCCGGCTGCTGCAGACAGCCCTGCTGCTGCTCTACGTAAAGCGTTATGAGGCGCGCCTGATCCCGCGCGCACCAGACTGGCTGGCCGCCTTCAAGCGCAAGGAGGTGGTGCGCTTTACCCTGATCGCCCTGCCGCTGCTGTTCCATGACGGCCTCTGGGCCTTCGGCATGCTGATTTACGGCTTTCTCTACGCCCATCTTGGCACCGATTCGCTGGCCATCATGACCACACTCGGCACCCTGGAGAGCATCCTTATCTCCCTCTTCTTCGGACTGGCGGTAGCCTGCTCCACCCTGCTCGGCCACCGGCTCGGGGCCGAGGAGTACGAGATTGCCTGGCAGCACTCCCAGCTGTTCCTGCTGCTCGCCCCCATCGGTGCGCTACTGGTGGGGATCATCGTCTGGCTGCTGCAAGCCAACCTGCTGCAGTGGGTCGGCAACCTGCCCCCCGAGCTGATGACGGAAGCGGGTCAGGTGCTCGGCATCATGTGTCTCGGGATGCTGCTCAAGGTGTTCAACATGGTAGGGATCATCGGGGTGCTGCGCTCTGGCGGCGATGTGAACTACAGCATCTTTATCGACATCGTCGGCATGTGGTGCATCGGCATCCCGCTCGCCTGGGTGGCGGTCACGCTGCTCGGCTGGCCCCTCTCCTGGGTGGTGGCGGTGGTATTGCTTGAGGAACTCAGCAAGGTGTTGCTGGTGCAGCGCCGTATTCGCCAACGCTGCTGGTTGAAGAATCTGGTGATCGGATAAACAGCCACAAATCGGGGTCATATCAATGACAGAAAAACCCTGTTTGCAGTATGCTGGGCGCCTCTTCAATCAGAGACAGGGATCCACGGTTTCCCTGTCCAGTAGTCGTTTAAGGAGACGAGCATGCAACCACAGAAAGAGCTGATCACCGAGACGGCCCTGCTTGAGATGGCCAACAAGATCATCAAAGAGCATGAAGACTTCATCCACGGTATGCGCGCCGATTCGGTGGAGCAGAAGGGGGATATTCTGGTGTTCAAGGGGGAGTATTTCCTGGCCGAAGATGGCACCCCGACCGGCAAGACTATGGCGGTCTTCAACATGTTCAAGCTGCTGGCCCAGCAGCTCTCCGGCAAGTACAAGCTGGCCTGATTTCACCAGCACATTGCCAACAGGATGCCGCCCTCAGGCGGCATCTGTTTTTGCGCGGTTCTGCCCCTCGACCACCACGCAGTTGCGTCCCGCCATCTTGGCCTGATAGAGACACTCGTCGGCACGGTTGATCAGAATATCGATGGTGTCATCGGCACGAGCCATGGCAATCCCGATACTCACCGTCACCTCCAGCAATTCGTCCGAGGTGGGGCTCTTCACCAGACGCGCCTCGACGGCAATGCGCAGCCGCTCGGCCATTTTGCTCGCCAGTGCCGGATCGGCGCAGTTATGCATCAGGATGGCAAACTCTTCGCCGCCATAACGCCCCAGCACCATGTCAGGCTCCAGCTGCTCGCCCAGGGTGGTCGCCACCTCCTTGAGCACCGCATCCCCCGCCAGATGGCCGTAGATATCGTTGATCCGCTTGAAGCGATCGAGATCCAGCAGCATCACCGCAAAGGGCTTCTTCTTGAGTTGCAGCCGGATTCTGGCCTGCTCCAGCTGCTTCATCAACAGGCGGCGGTTCATCATGCCGGTCAGCTCATCGGTGGTCGATTCCCGATATAGCCGCAGCAGCATGTTGAGTTGGCCGCACTGCACCCAGCAACTGGCCATGGTAAACATGCCGAGCACCCACACCTGATTCAGGGTGGCCTGACTCCAGATGCTCTGGCCCACCAGCAGCCAGTGGCCCAGCAGCATGGTCACCAGTACCACGCCTGCCAGTTGCAAGCCGAGGGAGAGGGGGATAGGGAAGATGGCAAACAGGGTGATCAGCAGATAGGGAAAGGCAGCATAGCCCGCCTGCAACTCCTGTCCGGCGCCAAAGCTGTTCAGGCAGAAGAGGGAGAAGAGCATCATCACGGCCATCAGGTAGCCAAGGGCCAGCTTCATCCGTTCCCGCTTGAAGTGGATGAGATACGAAAGCGGAATAAGTGGCGAGAGCGCCAGGGTGCAGAAGATCCTGGCCTGGAACAGCTGCTCGAAATGAACGGCGGGCAAGGTCAACCAATCCACCACGGCCCAGGCGGGCAATCCGAGCATCAGCAAGCAGGTCAGCAGGCGCAAACGCACCGTCATAAACCCCATGCGAGTACGAGTAAAGTCTTCGGAGTGAACCCTCGCACTCCAGAACTCTGACAACTTGAGCATCCAGAGTCTCCACGATGAATACTGAGGGCTCATTCTACACCTACAAAGTGGTAAAAATGTCATTAGCGGGGAGAATAAAAAGGAGAGGTCGGTCACACAAACCGACAGATGATAATCGCAGCACGCAAACGTTTCAACCCATCAAAAAATAAACCTTTTTTTGCATAATTAGCGCTGGTCAGCCTCATTTCAATCACTACAATAGCGCCCAATTTTCTCCCCCTCCCCACACAATTCGAGGTACTTATGGAACAGGCTGCTGTCACACGCGCCAATCGAGAGGCACATCCCCCCAGGCGAGCCCATAGCGAACTGGTCTATGGCATAGAGGATGTCCCGCCTCTGCCCCAGACGCTGTTCGCCGCCCTGCAGCATATGCTCGCCATGTTTGTCGCCATCATTACCCCGCCCCTGATTATCGCCAATGCCCTCGGCCTCCCTGCCGCCGACACCCGTTATATCGTCTCCATGTCGCTGGTCATGTCCGGCATCGCCTCCTTCATTCAAACCCGCCGCTTCGGCCCCATCGGTTCCGGCCTGCTCTCGGTACAAGGTACCAGCTTCAACTTCCTCGGCCCCATCATCGCCTCCGGTCTCGCCCTCAAACAGGCCGCCATGCCCACCGAGGATCTGTTGGGCACATTGTTTGGCACCATGATGGTTGCCGCACTCACTATCGTGGTGATGAGCCGCTTCCTCCATCTGGTGAAACGGATCATCACCCCGCTGGTCACCGGCATAGTGGTGCTGCTGATCGGCCTGACCCTGATCAAAGTGGGCCTGATCAGCATGGGCGGCGGCTATGCAGCCCTCTCTGATGGCAGCTTCGCCAGTCACACCAACCTCTTCCTCTCCCTGCTGGTGCTCGGCCTTATCGTGTTGCTGCAACGCAGTCGCAACCCCTGGCTGCGTCTCTCCGCCATCATGATCGCCATGCTGGCGGGCTATGCCGTGGCCCTGCTGTTGGGCAAAGTGAGCGCCCCCACCTTCGACGGCCCGCTGGTGATGGTGCCTATTCCGCTTCACTACGGTCTCGGCTTTGACTGGCAGCTGTTCGTGCCGCTCGCCATCATCTTCGTGGTGACGGCGCTCGAAGCGATCGGCGACATGACCGCCACCTCGGATATCTCCGGCGAGCCACTGGAAGGGCCTGTCTATATGGAGCGGATCAAAGGCGGCGTGCTGGCCGATGGTGCCAACTCCATGCTGGCAGCGGTTTTCTCCACCTTCCCCATGTCCACCTTCGCCCAGAATAACGGCGTCATTCAGCTGACCGGCGTCGCCAGCCGTCACGTCGGGCTCTTTATCGCCGCCATGCTGGCCCTGCTCGGCCTGTTCCCGGCGGTCGCCAGTCTGGTGCAACAGATCCCCGAGCCCGTGCTGGGCGGAGCGACCATCGTCATGTTTGGCACCATCGCCGCCGCTGGCGTGCGCATCATTGCCCGCGAGGAGCTGGATCGCCGCGCCCTGATGATCCTGGCGGTGTCGCTGGCCATGGGGCTGGGGGTCGCACAGGTGCCGGAAGTGCTGCAACACCTGCCGGAGCTGGCCAAGAGCGTACTCTCCTACGGCGTCGCCACCGGTGGCATTACCGCCATCGTGCTCAACCTGCTGCTGCCCAAGCGCGAAGCGCGCCACTCCTGAGACGTCATCAACCGATAGCAGACTCAAGCCCCGCACTGCGGGGCTTTACCTTGTCAGCCGCCACGGGTAGTGTGCTGAGCAGCCTTTTTTGAGGATGCCGCCATGCCCTATCGCCTGCTCTCTCCCCTCCCCGATACCGCTTCACCCGCACAAATACTGGCGCAAGAGCAGCACTGGCTGCGCGACTGTGCCCATGACGGCCAGCCCCGCGCTCACCTCTGGCAGGCGCCCCAATGCCTGATTGTCACTCGCAAAGATACCCGCCTCCCCCATTACGAAGCCGCCTGCCAGCAACTTGCAGCTGAAGGTTGGCCAGTGCATGTGCGCGACAGCGGCGGCACTGCCGTGCCCCACGGGGCGGGGATCCTCAACCTATCCCTGCTGCTGCCCCGCACCACCACAGATCTCGCCCACTACTACCGGCTGCTGGGGGCGCCGCTACTGACCCTGCTGGCAGAGTACGGCCTTGAGGGAAGCTATGACTTCGTGCCCGGCTCCTTTTGCGATGGTCAGTACAATCTGGTGATCGGGGGACGCAAGATCACCGGTACCGCCCAGCGCTGGCTGGCGCCGGGGCAGGATCACCAGGGCGCCGTGCTGGCGCAAGCCATGCTGCTGGTGGCGGGTGATGTGGATAAGGGAACCAGGATGGCGAGCCGCTTCTACGAACTGGCGGGCGGGGAGCTGCGTTTTTCCCCCAGCACCTCCACCACCCTGGCAAGCTGCATCGATTGGCGCGGTAGCGATCAGGCACTGGTGGAGAAAGTGCGAGCACGTTTGGATAGCCTGCTGAGCGAGGGGCTATCCCCCTCATCCTGACCTTATCCCTAAGGGAGAGGGAAAGTACCCGTCCATAGACACAGCGCACAAAAAAAGCCACGACCGGAGTCGTGGCTTGTTCTTTTCAAGGGGAGCGTGAAACGGGCTGAGGCATTCAGGCCGTCTGCGGCTCCGGCTCGGCTTCGCTATCCAGATCCCGGCTAAAGTAGGCGCGGGTCTCGGCGATCACCACATGGCGCAGACCAATCAGGCCGATGAGGTTGGGCACCGCCATCAGGCCGTTAACGATATCGGCCAGCAGCCAAATCATGTCCAGATGGAGGAAAGCACCGCTCGCCACCAGCGCCAGATAGACCAGACGATAGGGCTTGATTGCCTTAACCCCGAACAGGTATTCGGTGCAACGCTCGCCGTAGTAGTTCCAGCCAAGGATGGTGGTAAAGGCAAAGAACAGGAGGCCAATGCTCACCAGATACTGGCCAACATGGGCATCGAGCCCCTGGGCAAAGGCCAGACTGGTCATGGCCGCACCGCTTGCATCGCCGCTCCACACGCCGGTCACCACCAGGGTCAGGCCGGTCATGGTGCAGATGATGATGGTGTCGATGAAGGTACCTGTCATGGAGACCAGCCCCTGCTCCACGCACGAATCGGTCTTGGCTGCCGCCGCCGCGATGGGCGCAGAGCCCAGTCCCGATTCGTTGGAGAAGACCCCGCGCGCCACCCCGGACTGAATGGCCAGCATGATGCTGGCACCGACGAAGCCGCCGGTCGCCGCATGGCCGGTGAAGGCACTCTCGATAACCAGCATGACGGCATCGGGCAGGGCGCTGGCGTTGTTCACCAGCACGCCCAGACAGGCGACGATGTAGAAGATGGCCATGAAGGGCACCACCTTGCTCGACACACTGGAGATGGATTTGATCCCCCCCAGGGTCACCAGCGCCACGATCAGGGTCAGCACCACGGCGGTCGCTTCACGGGGCACCGAGAAGGAGAGGCTCATGGCGTCTGAGATAGCATTGACCTGCGGGAAGGTACCGATACCGAAGAAAGCCACGCCGATGCCGAACAGGGCAAACAACTTGGCCAGCGGCTTGGAACCAAGCCCCTTCTCCAGATAGTACATGGGGCCACCCGCCATCTGGCCGTTGGCATCCTGCTCGCGATATTTCACCGCCAGCAGGCACTCGGCGTATTTGGTAGCCATGCCGAACAGCGCTGCCATCCACATCCAGAACAGGGCACCCGGGCCCCCCAGCTTGATGGCGGTGGCCACCCCGACGATATTGCCGGTACCGATGGTGGCAGAGAGGGCGGTACAGAGGGCGCCGAAGCTGGAGACATCCCCCTGCTTGCCCTGCCCCTGATCGCGACCAAAGACCAGCCGCAGAGCGAGCGGCAAGCGCACCACCTGAAGCAGACCCAGACGCAGGGTGAGATAGATACCGGTCCCGACCAGCAGGATCAGCAGGGGTGGACCCCAGATAAAACTATCGATGGCGGTTAACGCCGATTGAATTGATGACATGCATCCTCCTTAAGAAACAGAAATTAAGGAGGAGAAGGATGATCTTCCCATAGGTGTCGCGATCGGCCAGAGGCGATCGGATGCGGGCCAAGCCCAGGTACAACCATCCCATCCCCTCTGTCCTTTTGCCTGAGAGTTTCCGGCGCCAGCCTGCCCTTGCGGGTAGTCATGGTGCCTTGCTCCTTCGGCGCCCGATTTAACGGGTCTCTCCAGAGTATCGTCCAGTAGCAGTCCACACCGGTTGCCCGGTACCTGAAAGATTCACTTCTTCGGTGGATGGTTGCCCATCGCTCTCCTGCTACCTTCATCCGAACTAGTTTGGATTAGGAAGTCGGCATGTTAATCCAAAAAATGTGAGCTGTCTCGCACTTGGCCGCCCCCATTTATATTTTTTTAGTGACCACCAGAATCGCAGCAAGAATGTTAAATGTTAGTTAACTATCAACAAGTTAGGCTCTCACGGATCAAATGTGGCCCAAACGGGAAAAATGGCGGATAGAGAACAGTGATCCCTCTCGTTTCGCCAAGAAAATCTTGCTGACATATCCAATCAAAATGCTTGCACACAGAATCAATAAGCCGATAATCCGCTGCATAACCAAGCACTTTGCCATCAATTTATGCACTGTGTTCGGTTGGTCCCACCGGACCGCTCGCCTGACCCGGCCGTCGCCGGTTCAATCGCATATGGCTTGGGCATATCACGCCCCCTAAGGATGACCAAAAGAGAATGAACGAGACCCTGGTAGCACAAGATTACCGTCAGCTGGTTGAACAATTCGGCTCCCCCCTGCTGCTGCTCGACAAGGCAGCCGTCCGCAAACAGTATCGGACCCTGGCCGCCGCCCTGCCCGATGTACGATTGCACTATGCACTCAAACCCCTGCCCCATGAGGCGGTGGTCTCTGTCTTGAAGGAAGAGGGGGCCTGTTTCGATCTGGCCACCAATGGCGAAGTGGATCTGGTGCGCAGTCAGGGGGTTCGCCCGGGCCGTTGCATTCATACCCATCCCATCAAGCGCGACAGCGATATCCGTTACGCGCTGGAGTTCGGCTGCACCGTGTTTGTCTACGACAACCCGCTGGAGCTGGAAAAGTTCATTCCCTACAAGGACGAAGTGAAACTGCTGTTGCGGGTCAGCTTCCCCAACCCCGAGACCAAGGTCGACCTCTCCAAGAAGTTCGGCTGCACTCCGGAGCAGGCGCTGCCGCTGCTGCAACTGGCCCACGCCAAGGGGATCAAGGTGATGGGGCTGTCGTTCCACGTCGGCTCCCAGGTACCCCACGCCCGTCGCCATGTGCAGGCCATCGACGCGTGCCGCGATATCATGGAGCAGGCCTGGGCGCTCGGGCTCAAGCCCTGGGTGCTGGATATCGGCGGCGGTTTCCCGGTGGATTATGAAGGGGGCGAGTTCGATATCGACGGCTTCTGCGCGCCGATCCGCGAAGCGCTGGCCAAGTTGCCCGCTACCGTGCAGAAGATTGCCGAACCGGGCCGCTTTATCAGCGCGCCGGCCATGACTTCGGTTTCAAGCGTTATGGGCAAGGCCCACCGCGGCGACAAGATCTGGTACTACCTGGATGACGGTCTCTACGGCAGCTACAACGGCCAGCTCTACGACCACGTTACCTATCCGGTGAGCACGCCTTATGCCAGCGGCGAGCAACACAACTCGGTGCTCTCCGGCCCGACCTGCGACAGCGTGGATGTGATCCGCGATGGCATCATGCTGCCGGATCTGGCTATCGGCGAACTGGTGATTGGCAAGGTGATGGGCGCCTACACCTGGGCCTCCGCCTCAACTTTCAACTTCTTCCCCAAGGCGAGCATCCTTATTCTGGACAGCAGCCAGAAGGGCCAGAAACTGGTGGCTGTCGCTTAAACGCCGCCAACAGAATGCAAAGAGGGGAAGCCATGGCTTCCCCTCTTTCGTTGCATCTTGCCCGATATGGCTAGACGAACTGGCTGCCCAGCAACCAACCGGTGTAGGCGACGAAGCAGGTGAGCAGCACGCCCCCCTCCAGCCGGTTGATGCGGCCCTGCCCCTTGCGGCCCAGACACATCACCAGCAGCAGCAGGGTCAGCCCCATCATGATGCTCCAGTCGCGGGAGAGCACTTCCGGCGCCACATCGAGCGGGTGAATACCGGACGCAATCCCCACCACCGCCAGGGTGTTGAACAGGTTGGAGCCGAGCACGTTGCCAAGGGCCAGATCGTGCTCGTTCTTGCGAATGGCGATAAGCGAAGAGGCCAGCTCCGGCAGCGAAGTACCGATAGCGACGATGGTGAGGCCAATCACCAGATCGCTGATACCAAGTGCCTGAGCGATGGTCACCGCCCCCCAGACCAACAGGCGGGAAGCGCCGATCAGCAGCACCAGCCCGACCACCAGCCAGAAGATGGCACTCTTGAGGGACATCCCCTCGCTCTCGATATCCTCGGCGGTCTCGGTATCCAGCGCATCGCCCTTGCCATTCATGCCAGCCCAGATGGACCAGCCCATCAGGGCAACGAAGACGGCCCCCAGAATGACCGCATCCATCCGGCCCAGATGCCCATCAATCAGCAGGGCGCCGGAGAGCAGGGTAATACCAAGCAGGATCGGGATCTCCTTGCGCACAACCTGAGAGGCCACCGCGATAGGGCTGATCAGTGCCGTCAGGCCCAGGATCAGCGCGATATTGGTGATGTTGGAGCCATAGGCATTGCCGAGCGCCAACCCGGGATTGCCCTGGGACGCAGCCAGTGCCGAGACCACCATCTCCGGGGCCGAGGTACCAAAACCGATGATCACCATGCCGATCAGCAGCGGCGGCATCCCCGCATAACGGGCGGTGGCGGCAGCGCCATCGACAAACTTGTCTGCACTCCAGACCAGCAGCGCCAGTCCGGCAATCAGGGCAACAAAAGCCAGGGTCATAGGATCTTCATCTCTTGTGATCTGCAACGAAGCGCCAGCCCGAACGGGCAGGCACCATGGGAAAGTGGCGCCAGTGTAGCTGTGCCGCCTCCCATTTCAAGGGGAAATCAAACCGTGATTAACATTTCACAGTGCAGCCAGCAGGCTCGCGGCATCGGAGACCTCAAACTTGCCCGGCGCCTCCACAAACAGCTGCTCGACCACACCATCGTTGGCGATCAACGCAAAGCGCTGGGCGCGGATGCCGCCAAAGGCGCCGGTATCTTTGGCCAGACCCAGCGCTTGGCTCCAGCTGCCGTCGCCATCCGCCAGCATGGTGATCGCCTCTGCATTCTGGGCCGTCTGCCAGGCCCGCATCACGAAAGCGTCGTTGACCGACAGACAACAGATGGCATCCACCCCTTTGGCCATAAACTGATCGGCCAGCACCACATAGCCGGGCAGATGAGCATTGGAGCAGGTGGGAGTAAAGGCGCCGGGTACCGCAAACAGCACCACTTTTTTACCGGCGAACAGCGTCTTGCTATCCCGCAGCTGCTTGCCCTCGGCGGTGATAAAGGTAAATTCGCCAGCAGGCAGGGGTTGTCCTACAGCAATCATGATTTCTCGTCCTGAGTAGTGATGGGAAGTCGCCAGTTTATCCCAGAGTGACGATGTCGCCTAACAGCGGCTCTGAGCCTGACCATGGATAGCGGCAGGCATTTTCCCCTTGGGCAGACTACTCTTGAGCTGGTTTCACGGCGCCAGGAGGCCCCATGCAACACTATTACGATGGTCTGGAAATTCGTCCCCCCGCCCTGCGCGAACAGCAGCAACTGGACCAGCTCAATCATCAGCTTACCCATGTCAGTCAATATTGCGCCGGTTACTCCAGCGCCTATCGCCAGTGCCGCCTCGAGGATCTGGCAGAGCTGGCCACCCTGCCACTGCTCGACAGCAAAGAGCTCTTTGCCGCCCAGCAAGCTCATCCCCCCTTTGCCGGTCTCACCGGCCGTCCGGCCAGTCAGGCGCTGCGGGTATTCTCCTGTCCGGGCCAGCTGGCCATCCCCGAATATGCGGGGGCTGACTGGTGGGGGGCCGCCCGGGCGCTGTTTGCCGCCGGTTTCAAGGCGGGGGAAGTGATGCTCAACGGCCACGACTATCATGCTGGCCCCACCGCCTTTATCTTCGATAACGGCGCCCGCCAGCTGGGGGCTCCAGTAGTACCCTGCGGGCCCCACGATACCCAGCGCCAGCTGGAGGCACTGCTGCGCTATCAACCCACCGGCTATGTCGGCCCGCTGGTGACCCTGCTCGACCTGCTGGAAGCGGCCGAAGCAGCGGAGATCCCGAGCGACTCGCTGCGCCGCGCCCTGTTGTGCGAAGCCACCCATCCTGAAACGGCACCACTGCGCGCCATTCACGGCATTGCGGCCCTCAACTGTCTGGTGTGGCAGGATGTGGGGGTGGTGGCCTACGAGAGCCAGCCCGGTCATGGCTTTATCGTCAATGAGAGCTGCATCATCGAGATCATCGATCCCGCCAGCGGCAATCCCGTTAGTGGCGACGAGACCGGCCAGCTGGTGGTGACCCGGCTCGATCTGGAATATCCATTGCTGCGTCTGGCCACCGACTGGCAAGGGCACTGGCTCGCAAAACCAAGCGCTTGCGGGCGCACCAACCGACGCCTCAAGCTGGTGTAGCAGACCAAGTAAATGCACACATGCAAACGGGCAGCCATCAGGCTGCCCGTCTTGTCTCTGGAGAAGAGAATATATGAAGTTGGTCAGCGCCTTGCCTGCCAGGTGGCGATGGCGAGCAGGGAGTCGGGGGTAAATTCGCTGGCGCGCTCGGCAATCTCGGCCAGGCTCATCCAGTGCACCGCGCTCACCTCTTCGGCCTGCAACTGCAGCGGCCCCTGATAACGGCAACTGAAGAGGCCACCCCAGACCCGGTAGCCCTCCCCTTCCGCATAAAAGCTGCCAAAGCCCTGCAGAGGAACATCCATAATCCCCAGCTCTTCGGCCAGCTCGCGGCGGGCGGAGCGCTCCATCTCCTCGCCGGTGGTGACCACACCACCGGCGCAGGCATCCAGCATGCCGGGGCAGAAATCCTTGCTGAGGGTGCGCCGCTGCACCAGGATCCGATCCGCGTCGTCGAGCACCAGAATATAGCTGGCACGATGGCAGAGATTCTCCCGCCGCACCTTGGCTCGCTCGGCCACGCCAATCACCCGGTTGTTCCCGTCCACCACATCAACCCATTCCACGCACAGGCCCTTTCGTTTGTTCCATTCAAGCCCGCAGTATATCGGTGCGGTGGTTTGCCATGGCACAACTTTTTCGATGATGACGTCAATTTGCCGAGCTCACTGGCAAAATAAGGATTCATGCAAATCTTTATAAACCGTCATATCAGTGTCATCGACCGACACCATAGTGTGCCCTGTCCAGGCAATCAGGGAACCGTGTGATGAAGGTATTCAAGCAGTTATCCCCACGGCAGATCGCTCGCTACATCAAGAGCTTTCATCGAGGCTATTTTGCCATCGAGTCGCTGGGGACATTTGAATTCAACGCGGGCAGGATCAGCCTCCATGGCCTGACCTGCCGCCAGCGGCTAAGACTGGCTCGCCAGATCAATCTGGCTGTCAGACAACTTGGTCACCGCGACCCCTTGCCGGACATGTGAGTCAAAGGGTCTTGCCCTACTGTCTGTTGTGCATCCATGCTTTGCCCGCCGGCTACTGGCCGCGCGGGCCGTTTTCGATATCGGTAATGATGCCGTTGCGCACCGTCACAAAGCGCATGAACTCGTTATTGCCGAAGTTGTAGGTCCAGCGTTCACCATATTTGACCTGCACCATGTTGCCAAACTGGTTCTCCTCGTTGCGGTTGAGCTCTTCACGCAACATCGGCTCACCGCACTTGAGCAGCATCTCGGCGGTGGTGTCTCCCTCGGTGATCAGGGCGTTCTTGCAGCGCATGGCATCAGCACTGGCCGGAATGCTCAGCAGCAACAGAGCAAGCCCCGCTACTTTCTTCATCTTCTTGCTCATCGGGTTCTCCTTATTCTCTCTAATGAGTCGCAGTATGCCTGTTCCCGTTTCTGAAAAAACCAGTAAAAAGCGCAAAAGATCTGCCCTTTTCTCCTTTCCAGCCCGCTGGTCGCGACAAATGCTGTCTATCACATAATCCAAAAACAAACGGCGACCCGAGGGTCGCCGTTTGCATCAAGCCAGCAGGATCACAGGATGTCCAGCAGC
>NZ_JBFODN010000058.1:0-1837 GCF_040908345.1 Aeromonas sp. R3-1 | reverse complement strand
TCGGGTGTGGGGGCAGGTGCAGGGGGTGGGATTTCGCTATTTCACCCGTGAGCGGGCGCTGCAACTGGGTTTGCGGGGCCATGCCTACAACCTGGAGGATGGCTCGGTGGAGATCCTCATCAGCGGCCCCGCGCAGGGGGTGCAGATGATGCTGGGTTGGCTGGAGCATGGCCCGCGCACCGCCAGAGTGACCCGGATGGAGTATGAAGAGGCGCTGCCGCCCACCGGTCAGGGCTTTCACACCAACTGAAAGGGCGGAGATGAGATGGACGCTGACAAGGAAGGTCTGTTGCTGACTCAGGCAACAAGCTGGGTCGCCCGTTATCAGGAGGCGGCGCGGGCGGTGCGTGAAGAGGCCAGCGAACCGGCCGTGCATGGCTATCGTATCGCGGCGCGTCGCTTGCTGGCACTGCTCGCCCTGTGGCGACCACTCACCTATCATCCCGAGCTGGAGCGGCGTCTGCTGCGCTCGGTCGGGCGGCTTTCGGCGCTGCGGGATGCTCAGGTTTACGCCGAGCGTTTTGGCAAGCCACCTGCCAGCACGGGCAATACTCACAAATCTGCCTGTCGCGTACCCCTGTTGTCACGGCGACTGGCCCGCTGGCTCGCGGCGGTGGTGCAGGTGCAGGAGCAGGATGCGTGGGCATTGGCGTTCCTCTATCAGCAGCATCTGGCCCTGCGCCTTGATGAGGCGCAGAGCGCTCTTGATGAACCTATTCCCTGCGTTGGGAAATCTGCCAGCTCCCGTCAGCAACAGTTGCGCCGCTGGCATCGGTTGCGCCTCGAGATCAAGCAGGCCCGTTATGGCGTGGAATTGTTGCTGGATCTGGGGAGTGGAGATCCCGGCTGGTTGAGCGCCCTGACTCACTGGCAGGAGCGACTCGGCCAGTTGCAGGATTGGCGACAATGGCGGCGGAGGTTGCGAGCAGAGCAGGGGAACACCCAGAAGCAGACGAAACTGCGGCAGCAGTTGAAGGGGAAGATCACCACCCGTTTGCGTCAACTGGACTGCCAGCAGGCGGAGCTGGTGGCGCTCAAACTGGCGATGCAGGCAGGCCACAACATGAATGACATGCCAAGTCGGCTGGTCAGGTATTCAGAACAAAATGTATCGCCCGCGAATCCCTGTTGTGGATAGCCCCGAGACCGCAATCTGCGAAAGTCATCCGCGACCAGCATCTACAAAAACTATCCAGGTCAAACAGGTGAGACAAAAAAGAGAGGCCGTTTGGCCTAATGCCGATCAGTTAAGGATCCATTGACCGATCCTTCTGATGTGTGAAAATCTGAAACCTGTTGATTGGTTTCGGATTTTTTATGCGCATCGCTCAAGCTCTCGACTTCTTACACGCCAGCAAGGCCGCTCAGTTTGAGTCACTCTCCGACCTCATTCCCAACGAGCTCATCACCACTCTGCTCGGCGAAGAGGGCGTTGCTACCCTGCGCCGTCGCCGTATGCCCATGGAGCGTCTGGTCTGGGCCATCATCGGCATGGCTATCTTCCGCCACGTCCCCATGACCCAGCTGGTCAATCAGCTCGATATCCTGTTGCCCGGCGACCGCCCCTTCGTTGCCCCCAGCGCCTTCCTGCAAGCTCGCCAAAAATTAGGGGACAAGAGCATCGAACGGCTGTTTCACGAGATCGCCTCTCTCTGGCACCAGCAGGCCAATCATCCCGGTTGGGCCGGGCTGCAACTGCTCGCCGGATGTGGCGCACACCCGATACCCCGGACAATGCCGCCGCCTTTGCCAAACCTGGCACCCGGCATGGCGAGACGGCCTATCCGCAGGTGCGCATGCTCTGTCAGATGGAGCTGACCAGCCACCTGCTTGTTCA